>DHWA01000038.1 GCA_002412935.1 Patescibacteria group bacterium UBA5194
TATACATATTATAAACAAACTATCACATTTTCAAAAACATTTTTGCATAGGTTTTTAAATATTTTTTATAAAATCCTCAAAAAAAACTTTTTTTTGCAAAAAAAAGTTTTTTTAATAAAATAAGCTAACTTTAAATACTAATAAATAACAGAAAAATGGCTGAAAAGAAAAAGACAAAAACTCCACAAAAAAAACAAAATAATTATAAATCTATACTAGTACTTGTATTTTTAGCTTTAATCTTGGCTAGTTTGGTTTCATATATGAAACAATGACAAACATATAAAGATACTACGATTTCTCTAAATATATTGGAACAAAAATTTAATTCTGGAGCTTATAAAGAGATATTGATAGATTGAAATAAGGCTATTGCAACACTTTCATGAGCAAGTGCATTTGTAAATTGAGTAGAACAAATAAATAGAGATATAATTATATTACCAGCAACAGATTCTCTAAAGGATTTAGGACTTAATAATTCTAAAATCGCAACAAATGTAATAGTTAAAGATAATTCAAGTGATAAATTTTGGTCTGAAATGCTTCCAACTATTATAGCTTTTGTATTATTTTTTATAATTGCTATATTTTTGATAAATAGGATGTGATGAATGGCAAATAATGCAATGACTTTTGGTAAATCAAGAGCAAGACTTTATGATAAAGAAAAAGATAAGATAATGTTCAAGGATGTAGCTTGAGCTGATGAAGAAAAAGAAGAATTACAAGAAGTAATTGAATTCTTAAAAAATCCTAAAAAGTTTAAAGATTTATGAGCAAAAATACCAAGAGGTATACTTTTAGTAGGTCCTCCAGGTACTTGAAAAACTATGTTAGCTAGAGCTGTAGCTTGAGAAAGTGATGTACCTTTTTTAAGTATTTCATGAAGTGAATTTGTTGAGATGTTTGTTTGAGTTTGAGCTTCTAGAGTTAGAGATTTGTTTGTAAATGCTAAAAAAATGGCTCCAGCAATTATCTTTATAGATGAGATAGATGCAATAGGTAAAAAAAGATGACCAGGAAATTGAGGTTGACATGATGAGAGAGAACAAACTTTGAATCAGATTCTTACTGAAATGGATTGATTTGATAATGATACAAATATAATAGTTATTTGAGCAACAAATAGGGCAGATGTACTTGATAAAGCACTACTTAGACCAGGTAGATTTGATAGAAAAATCACAGTTAGACTTCCAAACCTAAATGATAGAGAATGAATACTTAAAGTTCACACAGTAGATAAGAAACTAGCAAAAGATGTAGATTTGAGATCACTTGCTTCTTCAACAGTTTGATTTTCTTGAGCTGATTTAGGTAATCTAATCAATGAAGCTGCTATTATAACAGCAAGACATAACGAAAAAATTATAAGTGATAAAAGAGTTCAAGAAGCATTTGAGAGAATTGTTATGTGACTTAGAAAAAAATCACTTGTGATGAATGAAAAAGAAAGAGAAATAACAGCTTATCATGAGATTGGTCATGCTTTGGTTTGAAAACTTTTACCAAATATTGATCCAGTTCATAAGATAAGCATAACTCCTAGATGATGAGCTTTATGAGTAACTTGGTTTTTACCAGAAAGAGATGAAGTTTTGACTTCAAAAGCTAAATTTTTGGATGAACTTGCAACTTTATTTGGGGGAAGAGCTGCTGAAGAAATATTTTTCTGAAAAGATTTTATCACAACTTGAGCTTCAAATGATATAGAAAAAGCAACTGACATAGCTCGTTCAATGGTTACTAGATATGGTATGTATGATGATATAGGTAAAGAAAATTTTGCTTGAGATATGATTTCTGATAATCATCTTTGAGTTGAAAACGATAGACCATTTTTAAGTGATAAAACACAAGAAATAATAGATAAAAGAGTAAAAGAAATACTTGATGGTGCATACACTAAAGCAATAGAAATGATTAATAAAAATAAAGATTTACATATAAAAATCGCAAAAAAATTATTAGAAATAGAAGAAATAGACAAAGCAGAATTTGATACTTATTTCGCTTAATATTAATTGAACTTACCCCATAATTTCCTCAGATTTTCTGGGGATTTTTTTATTGAAAATATATATTGACATATCGAAAAATTATATATAATTAATTTGACAATTATATATATAATTTTATTACTATGAAACCAATAGATCAAATAGAAAGTGAACCTGGGATTGAATTAAAATGAACTTATGATTGAGTTTGAATAATCAAAATGTGAGAAAAGACTTTTTTAACAAATCTAGATGAAAACTGACAACCTTTTATGTTAAATTGAGAACCTTTAGTCATAGATATTGAGGAATGAAAGAAAGTTGCATCTGTTATCAATACTTGAATAATTAATTTAGTTAATAATAAAGGTCCACATAATGAGGATTTAAAGATTGATTCTGAATGCATTACAAGATTCAAAATAATAGTTGAAGATAATAAACCACTTATAGTTGCTAGTTCATATGGTGAAGAATTTTTAGTTTTACCTATTATTGTTAACAAACATCTTGTATTATCAAATAGTGATATTTCTCATGTAGTTGAATCACTTGAACAAATTGAAACAGATGTATACGTGAGCGAAAAAAATAATGATTTTGCTGTATGATTAAATATAAACGATTGAAAGTATTATCTGTACTTAAAAAATGAAAATGGATACGAAAAAGTAGATTTAACTAGTATAAATAAAGAAAATATATTTTCAGAATTATTAGATGTACCTTCTAAAGATACCATTAGTATTATTTGAGGTAGAATAGTAGCTTTTGATGAAGAAAAAAAAGTATTTTATGAAATAGAACTTCCTTTTGATTATAAAAATGCAGTATTTTGTTTTAATGAATATATAGTTTTTAGTCCAAATTGAGAAAAATTTGGTTTTACAGCATCAAGAGAAAATCCAAAAGAACCTAATATACTTGATTTAAATGGTACTAAACTATTATTGAGTGATAAAAATGAAACTTTAGATAAAAAAGGAAATAAATTTTATACTATAATTTATTGAATGAAAAAATCACACAAAGATATGATATATCTTGATGATTTTTTTGAAATAGAATGAGTTAGATTTTATAGATTTTGAATAAATGATAAAAAAACATTTACAGATTGAAAAGATGTTTATAAGCTTGAATGTGATACAGAATGAAAAGTTAAATTAGTAAATTTTGAATGAAAAGAATCTCCATATAAGATATCTGATAGTTATAATCCATATTGATTAAGAAATTATACAAAAATATTAAATAACAGTTGATGAAAAAGAGAATTAATTCCTGCAATTAAAAAAACTATAATTGAGGAAAATGACTGAAAAGAAGAAGCTAAAGAAATATATGAGAGATTAAAATTGGATGATGAACAAAAAAAATTAAATATAGTTTGAATTTCTGATGAGCATTGAGTTGTCTGTCTTGCAAGTGATGTAACAAATAGATCTAGATTTAGATTTTATAGAATAAATCCTGATAATACTTTGACTTATGTGTTTTCAGATAATTCAGAGATTCATTTTGATGAAGAAAAAAAAATAGTTAAAGTAATAGTTGGTTTTTGATATGATAAATATTTTGAAATAATTAGAAAACCAAATTCTTCAAGTATTTTGGACCCAATATTAATAGATTGAAAAGAGTATTATTTGGTAAAAACAAAAGATTGAAAAACTAGTTATGTAAAGCTTAATTCAGAGAAAAATTGATTTGAATTTTCTTTATGAGAATTTGAAGTTGATTCTAAAGATTTATTACCTGTACAATCTCAATCATTTG
Source organism: Patescibacteria group bacterium UBA5194 (assembly GCA_002412935.1). Taxonomy (GTDB): domain Bacteria; phylum Patescibacteriota; class Gracilibacteria; order BD1-5; family UBA6164; genus Altimarinus. The sequence continues at coordinate 3,783 of DHWA01000038.1, forward strand.
AATTTAATTCTAAAACAATATATTTAAAAGAAAATTGAATAGTTGTTATATGAGAAGAAAAATATCAACTTTGTGATGTAAATTGAGAAAATACTGATAAACCTGAGAATTCTATTACTTTAGTGGGAAATATAAAAGTGTTATTATTGAAAAATACTAATAATTCAAGTGGAAATAATTGGAATATTTATTGATATGTTGAATGAGATGATACAAGCAAAATAATAGATGATGATATTAGATTTAATGAAATTGATAGAATTAATTATTGTATATCTCATTGTCACTCTTGAATAAAAAAAATAAATATTTGATGAAAAGAATGTATTTGTTTATGTTATTATAAAGAACAAAATGCTATTTCAATAGTTGAAGATAAAGAGTGAAAAATAAATAGAAGATATTTATGCTGAAAAGTAAGTGAATGAAATGATAAGAATAATATAATAATAGAATGAGAAGAATATGACTATAATTGAAAACCAGTTTGTGTAATTGATTTGTTATGAAAAGAATATGTAAAATGAGAAGACTGAAATGTATATTATAATAAATGACAATGAAAAGAGTTAAAAATGGTTACATTTCCTGATAATATTGAAGTATGAAATGTGATTTATTGTGAACCAAAAAATTATTATAATCTAGTAGATTTAAAAACATCAAAATGAAAAGCTGTAAAATTAAAATGACAGGAAAATTTATATTATACTGATAAAGAAACACATAAACAAAAAATCACAATAAATTGAGTAAATTATGCAATTTATACATTTTTTAATGCAAGTGCGAATAGACTTGAACAATTCAAAAAAGTGTGAGAAGAATATCAACCATTTGGTTTATGATGAACAAAAAATGTATTATTGATTGATAATTATTTATATATTTGGTTACCTCATGAAAAAGAACCTAGACAAATAAATATTTATAATTGAATAATACAAGCAACAACAAAATATAATGAAAAAGTTATCTTTAGTAATGACGACAATAATGCAAAATTTAGATATGGAATAAATTGAGTGAGTTGAGATTATATGGTATATGCAGTAAAAAAAGTTTGAAATAATTATTTTGCAGTTTCTTGCAAAGAAAAGTGATTTAAAGTAAGCATCGATAATAATTGAGATATAAAATTAGATTGAATTATGTATGATGAAAAAAAGATGGAAGCACTTTATAAAATAATGACAAAGGATATCTGAGTACCCGAAACTGTGTCATGAGTAACTGGTGAAGTTGAAGGGATCATGAAATAAAGTTTTGATTGAATTTGCAATATAAGACAAGTAAAAGAATACTAATTTCTTTTAGCAAATAAATTTGACTTTTGTACAAATAAACTTATATAATTATATATATCTTATTTTTTAAATTTAACAAAATATGGAAAATTGATTAGACTTTGAAAGAGAACAAAATAGATTAGAAAAATCTCAATATAATACTTGAGAAGTAGTAAATGCTTCAATTATATGATTTGTGGATAATGTAGGTTGATTATTAAATCAAAGATGAATATTAAATGAACAAGTATTATCAACACATTGATTTTCTCAAATAGATGGAGAAAATATAATGCAAGATTTTTGAAGTTGAAAAAATATTAAAGATACTAAATTAATTTTATGATTAGATGATGATGAATGGACACAATATTTGACAGAATATATAGGAATTAGTCAAAAAAATAATGAAGTTGTTACTGATCTTATTTTTTCACAAAGAACGAAGTTAGAAATAATAGAAATTATAGGAACTTTAACTAGTCTTTTTGGAAATGACTTATCAAAAAGTTCAGAATGAGTAGATAATTTTTTTAGATGAGTTACAGTACAATAATAATTTAAATTTTTTATAAATAATATTGTTAAAAAAACTACTAATTTTTAGAAATTAGTAGTTTTTTTATTTTAAACTAGATTTTTTAGATTTTTTAGTTAAATTACTTATATTAATTTTAATAATTTTTTATGCAAGAAATTGTAAATTTTGTTGTAAATCTAGTGTGAAATATGGGATATATAGGTATATATTTAATGATGACTTTAGAATCTAGTTTTATTCCTTTTCCTTCTGAAATTGCAATGATTCCAGCTTGATATCTGTCTAGTTTATGACAAATGAATTTTGTAATTGCTTTTATTGCTTGAAGTTCTTGAGCTTTGACTGGTTCTGTAATAAATTATGTTTTGTGATTTTATCTTGGATGACCAATTATAAAGACTTTAGTTCACAAATATTGAAAATATATATTTTTAAAAGAAGATCATTATTTACAAGCAGAGAAGTATTTTAAAAATCATTGAAGTGTAACTACTTTACTTGGTAGATTTATTCCTGCAGTTAGACAACTTATAAGTATACCTGCTGGTATTTTTAAGATGAATATTGCTAAATTTTTACTATATACTACTATTTGAGCATCTATTTGGAATCTAGTTTTGATGACTATCTGATACATAGCTTGAGAAAACAAAGCTCTCATAGAAAAGTACTCTAAAGAAAGTTTAATTTGAGTAATTTTGTTTGTAATTATTATATGAGTGTGATATTATCTCATCCATAAAAGAAAAAATAAATAATATGAGTATGAATATACAAGAATTAAAAAATAAAAAAATAGCAATTTTATGATTTTGAAAAGAAGGGAAGTCAACTCTTTCTTTTTTGCAATCAATTTGATGTGAGGATATAACTGTGCTTGATAGAACTGTAAAACATGAAGTATTTCCATTAGTCCCCCTTAATAAGGGGGAAAGCGATTGCAAAGAGCTAGGGGGATTTTGTACTGATAACTTAGATGCAATACAAGGAAGATTCCCTACTTCTAGGGAATGACAAACTAATATAAATTATATCACTTGAGAACACTATCTTGATAATTTAGAGATTTATGATTATATATTTAAAAGTCCTTGAATTAGCCCATATACAAATAATTTACAAAAATATAAAAATAAATTATGGTCTCAAACAAAATTATTTTTTGAACTTTATAAATGAAAAATAATAACAGTAACTCAGACAAAGTGAAAATCAACAACTGCAACTTTGGTTTATGAATTACTAAAAAATGCAGGGTATAATCTTAAACTAGTATGAAATATTTGAAATCCAGTGCTGGATGAAATAGATTTAAATTCTCCCTATGATTTCATCATCTATGAACTATCTAGTTATATGCTTGAAGATTTAGATAATCATCATAGTTTTATAAGTATTTTATGAAATATATTTTCAGATCACCTTGATTGGCATCAAGGCTTTGAAAACTATAAAAAAGCTAAATTAAATATACTAAAAAATGCTGAAAATTTACTTATTTGAGAGGATTTATCAAAAGAAATTATAGAATTATTACAAAATAAAAATTATAAAATCTTTTGATTAAATAATTCTTATTATTCTCATATTTGAAATGATTTTTTTATAAATTGAAAATCTATAGATACTGAAATTAATCCAATTATTCCTTGAGAACATAATTTATCAAATATATGTGCAATACTTTGAGTTTGTGATATATTAAATATCAAATATGAAATCTTTCAAAAAACTATAAATAGTTTTTCTTGACTTCCTCATAGATTGCAAAATATCTGAACTTATAAATGAATTACTTTTATTGATGATGCTATTTCTACAACTCCAGAAAGTACAATTGAATGAATAAGATCCTTTAATCAAAATATCTGAACTATTTTTCTTTGATGAAGTGATAGATGATACAAATTTGAAAAACTAGTTAAAGAATTAGAAAATAAGAAAATTTTTAATATAGTTTTATTTCCTGATAGTTGAAATAGAATAAAATTATTACTTGATGAAAGATTTAAAATACTTGAAACAAAAAGTATGCAAGAAGCAACAGAGTTTGCTTTTAAAAATACAAAAGAATGAGAAATATGTTTACTTTCAACAGCTTCACCAAGTTATAGTCTATGGAAGAATTTTGAAGAGAAATGAGATGAATTTAAAAAAAAGATTAAAGAAAAAAATAAAAAATAAATTCTATTGTCATTGCGAGTTTTTACGAAGCAATCCAGAAAAAATTTAAAGACTGAAAAATAAATAATAAGTTTTAAATTTACTTTTATCTTTAGTTTTTTTCTTTAATCTAGCTTTTCATCGCTAATAGGATTTTTATTAAACCAATAATATGTATATATTATTATAGATCAAAATATAATAAAAGATATTACATATCAAAGTATGTTTAATATAATTCATCATAGTAATAATGATATAGATGCTATAAGATTCCGTATTACTCTAAAAGGAGCGGCAGAAGCATTGGCATCTATTTCCTTTAGTTTATTATATTCTGCAAAGGATTTATTATAGGATGTTAAAAATTGTCATTGAGATATAACCATACAAGCTGCAAATCATATACTGTTTATTAGTGCTAGAAATATGATTAGATACAAATTATTACTTTTTGCAAATACTCACATTAAAATAAGAGATACTCAGGATAAAATAAGTCATAAACTTGATATAGTTTTAAATCAATATTTTTCAGCTTTTTTACCAAAAAAATCTTGTAGTCAAAATGCTGGAATTGCAACAATTGCAAGTAATATATATCATGATCATTCAGAAAAAGAATCAAGAAATTTGATTAGAAATGTAATAGCAAATGTATCCCAAAATCAAAAGATAATAAGTAATAGTATAGATTGATACATTATTACTGATTTTTTGGCATATTTTAAAACATTATAAGTTGAGATAAAATGTACTTTTGTCTCATTTATAAGTAAGTTTAGAGTTAATCAAGTTTGAATTGTTAATGGTTTTAAAAATAAATATTTTGATGTGTTAATTATACTTTTTAGTTCTATCTTATTAACTGATTTTATCAAATTATTTCAAATATTTTTTATATTATTTTTATCAAGTAATACTTTAAATTTATAGATATCTTGTAAAGTCAGAGTTTTTGTATTATTATCAAAAAAACTTAAAGTAAAATATATTACTAGGATTATTACAAATATGGTTAGAAATATTATAAAATTTGGTGATAAAGTCAAAATGAATCATGTAATAATTAATCATAAAAGAGATCAAATTCAAGTTGCTAGATTTTTATTTGCTATCATTGATGTATATTGGCTAGGGTTTGCATTATTTAATATATAAGATACTAAAGTTACTTCTTGTAATTCTTTTGTTAATCCATAACAAAAAGATGCGATAAATAATAGTATAAAATTATATCATTTTCACATAAAAAATTCTAATGCATAACTGACAGCTCATAGGTTATCAGGTGGTAGTGTTTTTAAAAAATCACTGATTTGCAGAGTGAAATTTATAAATATAAGCATAGCAATAATTTCTGCAATATATGATATAATAAATAAAGTTTTTGGTTTAAAATATTTTTGAATAATTCAGATTGATATGTCTAGTAAGAAAGAAAATAGATTTCATATTCATAAAAAAAATCAAACCCAAATAATTGATTTTAATTGAAAAGTAAAAAAGAAAAAAACACTAAAATGAAAAATCATCCATATAAGATTTGAAACAATTATGTTTATAAAAAAGTTTCTTTTTCTTATGGGATCAAGTTCTTTGTCTACAGATATTATTGCAAGTTCAGACATAATAAATAAGTTATTTTAAAGTTATATTATTGTAAATCAGCTTTTATAGCTTTTCTATTTTTTAATGTCCAGAAAGCAAGGTATGTAATAAAACCTCAAAATATTATAAAAAATCAAACATATTGTAAACTAGCTAATATCAATCATCAAAAGAATAATCAAAGTACATTTGCTATGTTTTGAATTATCTTATAAGGAGCTGCGGAAGCATTTGCATCTATTTCTTTTAAATTATAAAAATTGGCAAAAACTTTATTATATGACTCTAAAAATAAAGATTGAGAAATGCTCATACAAATAGCATATCAGACACTATTTATTACAGCCAATGACATTAATAATAAAATATTTTTACTATCTGCAAAAAATCACATAAACAATAAAGATAATCATGATACTATAAGTCAGATATTTGTCATACCATATATTCAATATTTTGTTGCCATTTTACTAAAAAAACCTTGTAATCAAAAGGCAGGAATTGCAATAACTCAAAGTAATACATATCATCATCAATTCCATAAACTATCTAAAAATCCTATCAGAAAAGTTACAGCAAAAGTATCCCAAAATCAAAATGTTGCACCGACAGCTAAACTCCAATATATTATTATAGAGTTATTCTTACTTAAAAGTACTTTATATATATTTATAAATTCTTTTTTTGTTTGTTCAATGAGTAATTTGAAACTTAGTCCAGATTGTTTATTTACTGGCTTTAAAAATAGATATTTAGATGAAGATATCACATTTTTTAATTCTACTCTATTAACAGATGTTACAATTTTATTTTTTATGTTATTACCTATATTTTTTCATAATTCTGTTATATGATCCTTATTAGCAAAGACTTTAAATTTATAAATATCTTGTAATGTTATAGTTTTTTCAGAATTATCAAAAAAAACTTTTGTGAAATAAATAATTAATATAATTATAAAAATAATTACAAATATAATTAATTTTGGATACAACATAAGTATAAATCAAGACAAAATTAATCAAAACAATGATCAAATTCAGCTTCATAAGTTCTTTTTTGCAAATATTGAATTATATTGGCTATGATTTGCATTATTTAATACATATGAAATTAAGGTGATATCTTGTAATTCTTTTGTTAATCAATAACAAAATGATGCTACTAAAAGTAGAAATATATTTAATCATTCTCATAAGAAAAATTGTAAAGCATCTGTAATAAATCACATATCAGAAGGAGGAAGTTTCGATACAAAACCTGATAATTGAAATATAAAATAAGCAAATATAAGTATTGCTGTAATTTCAGAAATATATGAAAATATAAATAATGTTTTAGCTTTGAAATATTTTTGTATTATTCAAATAGATATATCTAATAAAAATGAAAATAGATTTCAGATTCATAAAAATATTCAAACCAATGCAATAGATTTTAATTGAAACATAAAGAAAAACACGACACTAAAATGAAAAATCATCCATATAAAATTTGAAATCACTATTGTTAAAAATAGGTTTTTTTCTCTCATTGGTTCAAGTTCTTTTTCTACTGATATTATAGCTAATTCTGACATGAAATAATTAGTAATTAATAATTAATTTTTAATAATTAAAGATTTTGTCTTAATATTCAATTATATTGTATCATTTTTTTTATTTAAAATCAAAAAATATATAAGATAAAAGACAAAGAATAAAGATAAAAAAGTAAATTGACAAGGTGAATTAGAAAAATATAATTCAATAGTTAAGGAATAACGAAATAAATAATTTTTTCTGTCATACTGAGTGTAACGAAGTATACCTTGTAATCTAAATAAATACACTAAACATCGCTTAAGGGATTCTTCGCTAATCGCTCAAGAATGACAATTATTTTTTTAATAAAAAACAATTTTATGAAATTTCATTTTAGTGTTATAAACTTATGATGTACTAAAAATCTAGTTGATTTAGAATTTACTGTTTGACAAATTCTTTCAAAAAAAGGTACCGGTACCAAAAAAAAGGTACCGGTACCTTTTTTTGATATCAAATTTTTTGAAGATCCTTTATCTAAAAAAGTAGAGTATCTGATAATCAATACTTGCTGATTTTTATCTAGTTCTAGAGATGAAGCTGAAGAAACTATTAAGTATTATGATGATTTATGAAAAAAAATAATTTTGATGTGATGTTATATCCCAGTTAGAGATGATGATTTTTTAAAAGGTTTAAAAAATCTGTATAAAATAATTCCTGTAGAGAAAAGTGAATCTACAGTGGATGAAATATTTTGAGATACAAAAATAATAAAATCAAAAATTCAAGATTTCAAAGAATGAAAATTAGATAATTATTTAAAAAATTTAGAAAGGTTAAATTCAGATAAAAAAGCATTTGTATGGTCATGAAATATGCCTAGATTTCCTTTTAATTCACCTTATAGTTATGAATTTGTAAAAATAGCAGAATGATGCGATAATAGATGTAGTTTTTGTATAATTCCAAAAATTAGATGAAATCAGACTTCAAGACCAATTGATGATATAATTGATGAAATAAAAAATCTAGTAAATTTATGAGTTAAAGAAATAGAAATAATTTCTCAAGACACAACTAGGTATTGAAGTGATTTATATTGAGATGTTAAACTTTTTGAATTATTGGAAGAAATTGAAAAAATAGATTTAGATTTTAGGTTTAGACTTTTTTATCTTTATCCAGATGTACTTACTTTAAAACATTTAGAAAAATTAAAAAATTTCAAAAAATTTATTCCTTATTTTGATTTACCAGTTCAACATATAAATCCAAAAATCCTAAAGAGAATGGGAAGATTTTATGATGATAAACACATTTTTGCATTATTTGATTTTATAAAATCTGAATTTAAAGATGCTTTTTTACATACAAATTTTATAGTTTGATTTCCATGAGAGTGAAAAAAAGAATTTCAAGATTTACTAGATTTTGCTAAAAAATATGAATTTGATAGTGTTTCAATGTTTGGTTATCATGATGAGAAATTGGCATGAAGTAGCAAACTTGATCAAAAAGTAGATGATAAAATAATAGCAAAAAGGGTAAAAAAAATGTCATTAATTTTAAATAAAATTTATGACAAAAAAGAACAAAATAGAATCTGAAAAGAATTTATAGGTTATGTATATGATTTTGATGATAAAAATGTACATATAAGATGGGAATACAAAGCTCCAGAGTTAGATGAACTTGATATAGTATCTTTGGAAAATATAATTGAGTGAAAAGTCGAAATAGGGGAGAAAGTTAGGTATACATTGAAATAAAATAATTTTTCCTAATTTCTTCAATAAATTCAAAATCAATTACCGATTTTAACTCTGTTAAAACTCGGTAAAGGGAACATTTTCATTTATTTCATAAATATAAAAAATTATTTTATTTTAGTATATGAAACAATTTAAATTACTTCCACATTTTCCAGTTTTTTTCTATTTTTCAAACAGATTCATTATAAACTCATAAATTCCAATCTAGATAATTACTTCATGAACTTGTGATTATTCAGTAAAGATAATAATCTAGGTTATTTAGTTTAACTCATGTAAAAGTATAACTGGTATCATAAGTTCAAGTTAAGCACTTTCCTGTTAAACTGTTTTCAAAATATAGACTTCGAGTAGTAGTATTGAAACTTGATGATTTCAGATTATCAAATCATATATTTTCTAGACAAGTTATACTATTTGTTAAAAGTATATTTGCATCAAGAAAATTATTTGAATTATTTATGAGTTTATTGTTTTCAGCTATAAGTTTATAAATTCAAAAAACAGATAAACTAAGGATAATAGATGAAACAACTACTTCAATTATAGAAAAACCTGATTTAGAATTATTTCTCATTAATTGTTAATTATTAATTATTAACTATTAATTATTTTATATATTTTTTAATTTTCTCCAAAACTTTTAAATTTATATAACTTTTAGACTTCATTGTATCTTATTTAAATCTTTTTGAATTGACATAATTTCTCAGTTAACTCATTTATTCATAACTAATGCTATTCTAGCTCCTCATTCTCCATCATTTAGTGATAAGATAAAACTTAAAGATAATCATACATTTCTTATTATTGAAAGAGATTGTCTCAGAATTCATACTTTGTTTGGTAAATTTAATAATCATATTACTCTATCTTGCACTATTTCCTTAAAATTATTAAGTGGGATTCTTGTTTGATTATTTGCCAAAACAACAAAACTTGTTGTATTATCTTGAAGTGATAATTCTTTATTCAATATTTGTAATCAATTACTTAAAGCAGTTTCTTCACTGCAAATAACTCATATTCTTGAATCATTTTGTGCCTCAGGAATTCAATCTGCATTTGTATTTCTAGGTACCAGTTTTATTTCAGAGTCTTTTATTTGTTCTTTTTGATCAAGAATCATTTGTCATCATATTTTTTCCAATTCTTTATTTATTTGTAATGAGCTAGCATTTGTATCATCAAATGATATGTAAAATTTATATTTTCAATCTAAAGATGGAAAAGAATGTAAATGTCTAATATTAATCAGTTTTTTTTCAAAAATTGCAGTTATTTTTTCTAGAATTCAAATTCAGTCATTGATTTCTATTATACACTTAGTTGTACCAGGTATTTCTTTTATAGAGTTGTAACTATTAATAATATCTTCAGTAGAAGCTCATATTTTATCTAATCATTCTGAACATTGAATTAATGCTTGTTTATGAGCATGTATTTCTTTTAAATCTCATACTTTACCACTTCAAGCTAGTACATGTTTGATTCATAAATTGTACCATCATTTTGTATGGCTTGAGTTTGTTAATTTTATTATATTTCCAATTTCTTCTCTTACTGATCATCAATATGTATTCATAATTGGGACAATTCAAACTCATCAATTTCTTACAAAATCTATAGTTTGTCAGTTTGAATTTTGAGGAATATAAACTCATTCTAATCAAATTTTTTTCCATACTTCATGTGTGTAAGATCATTCTTTTAATCAAGCTACCTGCATTTGTTAAATTCTTATAGAAATAAAAAAAATCCTTCAAGTATTTTAGAAGGATTTTATGTTTTTAATTTTTTATATACTAAAAATTAATCCTTCATCTAAAATAAAAGAAATAAAATGAAAAGAAAAATGTAGTTTGTATTGTTGTTTGCATAAAATTTAAAGTTAAATTTTTAATTAATGAAAATATATAAAATATTTTCTAAAAGTCAATTTTTATAATTATTTTTCTATTATATCTTTTACAGTTTCAGGGACATTTCCAATTTCTATTCATTTATCTAATTGTTGACTTAGTTGAATTAATTTTTCGATAGAGATATCGCTAAAATCAATTTCTACAACTCAATCATTTGTTGTAACTTCTATAAGTCATTCAGCAGATTTTATAGTTGAGTCAGTTATTTTTACTTCAGGAAATAAATCCATTACTAGCATATCAAGTAATTGGTTATAATTAATAGTTAAGATGCTAGTAATTATTTCATTATATGTAATATCTCTTATAATTGAACTATTTTCATATTTTTCTAATTCTTTCAATAAAGTAATTTTCTTATCAAAGTGCAAGATTTTTAATGTTTCAATTAGATTGCTATAACCTCATTTTGTTAAAAAATCCAATAATCATTCACTTGATTTTAAAGTATTTGTATCTCCCATAAAAAAAAGACTTATAAAATATTAATATAATATATATAAGCCTTTTTTGACTTTTGTCAAGTTTATATTTAATGTTTTTATAAATAACTTATCTTTATTTATTTTTATATTTTTAATACATTCCCATTCAAGGCATTCATCACATACCTCACATTGCTCATCCTGAATTACAACTTCAATTACATCAATCATCTTTTTTAGGAGTTTCTGTTACTGCAGCTTCAGTTGTAAGAAACATTCAAGCTAAACTTATAGCTTCTTCTAGCGCAACTCTTTCAACTTTTTTAGGATCTATAATTCAGAAAGCTACCATATCTACAAATGTATCATTTGCTGCATTGTAACCATAATTTATAGACTTTTCTTCAACTATTTTATTTATTATTACACTTCATTCTTTACCTGCATTTTCAACTATTTGTCTTATAGGATAAGATAAAGCTTGTTTAACTATAGAAACTCAGATATTTTGGTCTTCATTTCATAAATCTAAACCTTCTAGTATTTGAGAAGCTTTTAGTAGAGCAACTCAACCTCAGGCAACTACTCATTCTTCAACTGCTGCTCTAGTAGCATTTAGTGCATCTTCTATTCTTAATTTTTTTTCTTTCATTTCTACCTCTGAAGCAGCTCCAACTTTGATAACAGCAACTCATCCAGAAAGTTTAGCTAGTCTTTCTATCATTTTTTCTTTATCATAATCACTAGTTGAGATTTCTATTTGTTGTTTTATCATAGTAACTCTTTCTTGTATTTCTTTTGAGTCTCAATCTCAACCTACTATAATAGTTTTATCTTTTGAAGCTATTACATTATTTGCATGTCATAAATCTTCTAAAGTAGCATTTTCTAGTTTCATACCAAGTTCTGAAGTTATAACTCTTGCTCAAGTTAAAACCGCAATATCTTGAAACATTTCTTTTTTTCTATCACCAAATCAAGGAGCTTTGATAGCAAGTATATTTAAAATTCATTTTAGTTTATTTAGTATAATTGTAGTTAAAGCCTCTCCGTCCATATCTTCAGTAATGATAACCAAATCTTTTCTACCTGACCCAACTAATTGTTCTAAAATAGGCAGTAAATCTTTCGTATTTGAGATTTTACTATCAGTTATAAGGATTGGTGCATCTTTCATAGAAGCTTCCATTTTTTCAGCATTTGTAATCATATAAGGACTCACATAACCTTGATCAAATTGCATACCTTCCATAATTTCAACATCCAAACCAAAAGTTTGACCTTCCTCAACAGTTATTACTCAATTATTTCATACTTTATCCATAGCAAGAGCTATTATATTACCTATTTCGTTGTCTTGTGCAGAAATAGTAGCAACTTGTGCAATTTCTTCTTTTGTATTAATCATTTTAGCATTTTTAATCAATTCTTCATTGATTTTTTCTCATGCTTTTTTCATACCATTTTTTAATTCAACAGAATTAACTCAGTTTTTTATATATCTAAGTCATTCTTTTGCAAGAGCATAAGTAAGTAGGGTAGCAGTAGTAGTACCATCTCAAGCCAGTTTATTTGTCTTTTCTGCTGCTTCTTTTACAAGTTCTGCTCACAAGTTTTCAAATTTGTCTTCTAAATCTATTTCTTTTGCAATAGTTACTCCATCGTTTGTGATTTGAGGTGAACCATATCATTTATCTAGGATTACATTTCTTCATTTTGGTCACATAGTCACAGTAACAACTTTTGCAACTTTTTCTATTCATGCAAAGATTTTTTGTCTTGCATCATCGCTGAATTTTATTTGTTTTGCCATAATTTTTTTTGTTAGGAAATATATAGTTGACTATTTAAAATAACATATATAATAATATTATTATTAGTTTTTTAATTATATTTTGTATGCTAGCATCAGGAGATTTTGAAGGTCCATTTCAGTTAACAAGAGAAGCAGGTTATAAAAAAGAAAATGAAGGGAAGCAAATAGGAGTAAAACTAATTTATAAAGATACTGACTCTGAAGAGGTAATAGGTAAAGAAGTTTCATGGATTTTATCAGACTGAACACAAACTTGAAATATTATTACCGATATTAAATCTAGGTGTATGAGTTGTATTTATATAAATAAACATCAAGATTATTGTTCAGGTCCAAATAATAGTGGTTCATTATGAGATAATCTTACTTCATATTATATTTGTCCAGATTTCGAAGAAAACAACTAATTAAAAAATTACTCAACAATCGCTAGTATATAATCAATTCAGATTATTTTATATTCTTCTCAATCTAATTTAATGTCGTCTCAGACATATTGTCCGCAAAGTACTTTGTTTCAAATTTTTATACTATCCATTAGAGAATCTTTTTTTCCAGGTCAGATAGCAATTACTTCATACATATAAGGTTTTTCTTTATTTGCAGTTTCTGGTATATAGATACCACTCTTTGTTATATTTTCTTTTTCTGTGGCTTTAAGTACCACTCTATCGCTTAAAGGTTTCAACATAATTTAGTTTAAATTAAAAAATAAATTATCACCCATATTATGGGGGTGATAATTTTAAAGTCAAATTATTTTTGAGGGATTTTTGAAAATTAATTTAGAAATTATAAAAGTATTTTTAATATTTTTTTATAGTTCTTATATTTAATTTAATTTCTTTACTAGTAATATCATCTTCAATAGAATTTTCAAATCTTATTTTAAGTGCTTCATCTTGATTATATTCAGTAGATGACCAGTAATAACTGTCATTAAAACCTAAAAAATCTTTTAATAATGAATAATTTTCAATTCAAGCAAAAATGATAAAAGACTTAATTCTCTTTAAATAATCTATTTTAGGAATATTATCAATCATATTATTTTTTTTAAAATCATCCCAATTTTGGGTTTCTGGTAAATCATCTAAATCTAATATAAACTGTGATTCTTTAAAATCAATTCATTCGTCTTGAAGTTCTATTCTATCTTTCCATTTCATCCACCATTTAGGATTATTTTGTATTACTTTTGTAAGATTAGTGTATCTACTTAAAAGTTTAGGATTATTTTTCCAAGATTTTGGCATAATAGGGATTATTTTTGAAAGTTTTGTTTCTCAATTAATTTCATTTATAATTCATTCAGCTTTTAATTTTATTTTTTTTTGTTCTTTTATAAATTTCTCGGCTTCTTGTATTTTTGTATCAGCATCACCAATTTGATTTGATGCATTTTTAAATTTATTGTTTAATAAAATAGCTTCAATATAATCATCATCTTTTGATTTTGTAGTATTTGACATAAATTAAATTAAAAATAAAAAAATATGGATTTCCTATAAAGTATATTATAGTATATAATTAATATTATGCAAGTTTTTTTTGATAAGTAGAGAATAAAGTAATAATAAAATTAACACACTTACTAAAATTAATGATGATGTATTTAATCAAGTTTGAACTTGATTATTTTTTAAAACACCATTTAGATGTTTGATATTTTTCTTGTTTTTCTATAATACCAATTTGTTTTTGGATTTCTAAAATATCTTCTTTATTTAACGGTTCAAATTTATCATAAAATCCTGATGAGCGGTCTGGTAAATAAACTGACTCGGGAAAAATTTGAAATTTAGCATCTTTTGCACGACCATATATATGCATATGAAAAAATGGTTTTTTCCCTCATTTAAAAGCCCAATTTCCCATATCTTGATAATTTATTTTAACAACATTTACTCACTGATTATTCATTGCTATTTCCATAGCTTCACCAATAATCATTGTTAGACGCATAAATTCTATAGCAATAACTGGAGATATTTTTGTACGGTCAGTAATTGATTCATCAATTATGCGAATACGAATATGTCATCAATCAGTGCGAGTCACATGTGGAGTTTCAAAAGATTCAACTATAAAATTTTCACTTAGATAAATTTGAGCCATATTATAAAAAAAATATATTTTAAAGGTTTGAAAAAAATGTTTTAAATTCAGTATTATTTTTTAAATCTTCATATCCTAGAGAAAAAGACTCATCAAGATGTAATTTTTTATTATCGAGAGGATGAATTTGTAATTTTTTACTTGGGCTAATAATAATCATATTAATATTTTTTTGCTGTTTAACAGAATGGATACCTGATGTGCAATGTATTTTTAATACTTTTTTAATATTTTTGTTTACAAAAAAAGAATGTAAACCATAAAATATTTTTATTATTAATGAAAAATTTTCACTATCTTTGATTACAATAATATTTTTAGCTCCTTCATTGATTGCTTTTTCAATATTAATATCAAATGATGTGCTTATTGATCCATCAATATACTCTGTATCGTTTATTGTAACTTTTTTACCTGTTATTACTGGTACAGCTTTTGATGCTCTTAAGGCATCAAAAATATTATCTGTGTTTGTAAAAAACTTTGGTTTACCAGTTTGATATTCTGTTGCAGATATAAATAAAAGACTATTTGATTTCTTAATTTTTTCTATATTTAATGGTTCTTGTTGTTTAAAAACAGTATCCACTAAATAATCTATATCCATTACCTTAAGAATTCTCTTTAAAGAAATAAATCTAGTATCTGTAAGAAGGTTTGTCCAAATATTTTTAATAGAATCATATTGCCCAGCAGTATAGTATGCTAGAGAACCAGTACTTCCAGAACTTCCTACCAGAATATCGGGATTATGTAGTTTATATATTTTAGCTATTGCACATAAAACTCAAGCAGAGTAAGAACACTTCATTCCTCAACCGCTAGTAACAATAGCAATTTTATCTTTCATAATATTTTACTCTATTAAAAATTAAATATTTATGTTATGTTTTTTTATTTTTTTAAAACGTCCTCTATAAATAGAAAAAATTAATGATGAATTTACTAAAACTAAATATACTGGAAATGCTAGTTCCGAAATACCAAACGTTCTAAGTGCAAAAAAACTTGTTAATGAATTGAATAAACCAGTGGTGTAAGCTTCAACTGATTCTGTATCGGGATGTTTCCAAGATTTAATAATTGTTGGTATAGCTGCAAATCCATCACTAGCTATTGAAAAAATAATTGCAATTAAAGGTTCTTTTGTAATTCACCAAAGTACCAATGCTAAAATAGACAAGGCTCAACAAATATAATCAAAAGTTTCCAATTTCCAATATGATTTAGGATTTATAAAAGAAGCAATAAAAACAAGTAATGGAGCAAAACCAGCCATAAAAACTGGAAGTACAGCCCAACGAACACCATCTGAAAAAGCTGCTACAGATGCAATTAATGGAGCAATAGACCACATCAACCAAGTAACTTTGTTTGGTTTTGTCTCACCAAGTATAGTTGCTTTGATATAAAAATATACCCCAATCAACTGTACTACCGCTCAGATTAAAACTATATATTGGAACATATTTTTTTAATTATATAATGTTTTTTATAACTTAATTTGATTATATATAAATATAAAAAAACTGGATATTTAAATAATATTTGTTAGTCTCCATATTCTAATTGAAACTCTTTCTTGATTTTTTGGGCTGTTTTTTCTGCAGATAGATTAGTATTATCAATCCTTAAATAATTAGTCATTTTTATTTCTCCATTTTCTGAATTTAATCTACGTTTTTCATCATATTCTTTTAAACTTTTTTCAGAACTTTCAAGATTTCTTTTACTTGGTTTGTGATATAATCTATGGGGGTGTTTATTTCTTTCAATTCTTTCTTCTGAACTTGCTTCTAGTTCTACGAAATAAGACAATCAACCTTTTGATTCAAAAATTTTACAAATTTTATCAATATATTTCCAATTACTTTTTTTGTCAAAATCCCAAACATAAGTAAAAATTAATCCATCTAAATCACTTTTGGAAACTTCTTCAAAAATTTTTTTACGAAAAAGATTCACCAATTTTTTTCAAATTTTACTTCAATAGCTAAAAAATGGAGAAACTAAATCTATAGTCATATGATTATGAAAAAGTTTCAAACCAGTTATTTTTTCGAGTTCTTGTCCTACTGTCATTTTACCAACAGCTTGAGGTCCAAAAATTATAATTAATTTCATATTTTTAAAATTTATATAATCTAATAATTCAATATTTACTGTTTTAAGATATTATTTTCTTGTTTTCTTTTCCAAAAAAATATAGTGTGAGTATATGTCCAAATATATTGTGTTTTTTAATAACAACATCTTTTTTAATCTCTTTTATTTTTGAAGCAAGTTTGTTCCCACCAGAAAATGGAACAAATTTATCAAATCTGGCGATATGTATTGTAATATCATCAGGCAAGTTTGTTAAATTATTTTCAATATTTATATTTTTAATAAGCTCATCATAAAGTTCAGCAGTATAACCATCTTTTATAGATTTTCTTTTTATATTTCTAGCAGCAAAAGTAGAGAAAATTCCTTCTCCTAGTCTAGTAGTAGGGCAGACTGTAATTAGTTTTTTACAAGTATACTTATTGGCAAAATAAAAAGCTGGCATTGTGCCTGCACTTAACCCCCAAAAAGCAATTTCTTTATTAATTAATTTATATTCTTTAAATGTTTTTTCAAAATCCTTCTTAATGCTATCAAAAGCATCTAATGTAAAAGTAGGAATTGATCCAAGTAGGTTATCAGGAACTTCATATACAATTAAATTACCTTCCATTGGGAGAAGATTATATTTTTTTGCAGTTTTTAACGTTGTTCTCCATGGTAAAAAACAAACCCATGTTAAATTTCCAGGTTGTTCTATGAAAAATCTATTCAAGCTATAATTAACTTGCTTAGATTTTTTTGTTAAAGTTATTGCTACAATATCTAATAATCCAAACATAGGTATTTAAAAAGAATAAATAGATGCAATTATTTGTTATTTTTAATTTTTTTAATTCCTGCGCGTAAAAGAAAAGATAGAGCTATAATTATGATTATAGCTATTATAATCAAGGGTGTAATCATTAAAAATGATCCACCGGAATTGATTCCAAAAGTAGAAAATAAAACAGTATATCCAGTTACTAAGATCATTAGAATTATAGCCGAGGAAATCATTAAAATTCCTAATATTTTTGATTTTTGCATAAATATTATTTTTTTAAGAGATATTGATTTATTTATAATTATTTTTTAATCTACTCTTTTCCAAATATCACGATACAATGTAGTTGGTGCTTTCCCATCTTTTCTAGGTCTAAATTGCCACATCCATGATTGTGAAAATAACCAAGTGTCTAACATTCCCAAAGCAGCTTTAGGATTTCTTAAAAACTTACCAATAATAGAAAAATAAACTCTAGGTTTAGTTTTTAAGGCTAACTTGATAGCATTTAGCCAATATTCTGAAGTTAAATGGTAATCATGAGTTCCATCTTCTCTACTTTCTAAAATAAATAATCCTTTTGCACATTTTTCTAATTGATTTTTATATGGATACCATCCACCTAGATTTTCTAATAAAACTTTTGCAAAATGAGCTTCATTTGACTTAGAAGAAAAAGATTTAGAACCTTTTGATATTATATTGGGATTTGTTTTTTCAGTAAAATGCATTACTGTAGTGCCAAGTCTAGAACCAGGTTTCATTATTCTATGACATATTTCAAAAAAATTTCTAAGTATCTCATCTTGTTTTCCATCAATAGCATCTTGTACTTGTGTAAAATGTTCCATTGAACCATTAGCTATAACGCAATCAAAAGAATTATTCCATTCTTTTGGAATATCTAAATAGTTCATTACTTCAACATTAAGTCCTTTTTTAATATTTCGAACTTGTTGATACTTTGATAAAGTAATTCCCATTGCTTTTGATCCGCGTCTATTAGCAGTTTCTATAATTCTTCCATAACCACACCCTATATCAAGCAAGAATGTTTCTTTTTTACATTTTACTTTATCTAAAAGCCATTCAGCCTTATTTTCTTGAGCTTTAATATAACTTATTGAATCATTGCCATTATATTTTCCATCAGTAAAATCTGTCACATCTCAATAAAAAGAAACATCTAACATATCATAGCAAATTTCTACTATCTTAGAATTTCTCTTATTCATATATAAAATAAATCATTAATATTTATATAATTACTCACTCGTCACTCCATCAAATTCTTCATCATTTGCTTCAGCTTCATCTTTTGTTACTCTTATTATTCAGTCTTTATGATGAGCTGGTGAATAAATAGTATACATTTTTAGACTTTCAGTAGATGATTCATTTATTATATTATGACTTGCTCAAGCAGGTACAACTATGGCACTTCAGTCAGTAACTGTATATTCATTACCATCAATTATACATTTTCCTTGACCTTGTTCAAAACGGAAAAATTGATCATTTTCAGCATGGATTTCCATACCAATATCTTCTAGAGGTTTTAAACTCATAAGAACTAATTGGCTATTTTTTCAAGTGTACAATACTTTGCGAAAATTATTATTTTCCAAAGTTTTTTTTTCGATATTTGCATTAAATCATTTCATATATTATAAAATTAGAAAATAAATTAGGTACTTTTATTATATTCATTATTAAAAATACTCAAATTTTAAAAAAACAAAAAAGTTAGCAAATTTTGCTAACTTTTCATGTATTTTTTATTATAGTGGTTTCTTTCATTTTATTATTCTTACAAGAACTATTATAATAGCAATTACAAGTAAAATGTGTATCAAACCTCACATTGTATAGGAACCAACTAATCCTATTAACCATAAAATTATTAAAACAGCAACGATTGTATTTATCATAATTATATTATTAGGAATTAAGATTTTTTATCTTCTTCTTCCATTTCATTCCACTTACTGTTCAAAGCTGAAATAAGAGAATCTTTTGCTTCTTTTGTAATTTCTTTTGTTTTACTATAGTCTTCAACAACAGTATTAACTATTTTATCATAATCTTCTTTTGTAACATCTTCAAGTTTATGAAGACTTTTTTTCAGATTCTTAACAATTGATTTGAAATCTTCTTTTAAATCCTCAGAGATTTCTTTTCAGTCATTATTCATAGCAACACCGATAATAGTTGCAACTGCTAATATTCCACCTAAGATAATTCCTTTTCTAAATTTATTTTCCATAAAATTATATAGTTAAGAAATAAGAATATAAGTATATGCTTTAATCAAATAAAAGCAATAGACTTATTTATCCAAAGCTAAAAATTAACTATAGGTAACAAAAGAAAATCATATTTTACTAAAATTTACATTGATTTATGAGTTTTTGGGCATAGATAAGAGGATAAATAATTAATTTTTAAGTAACAAATAAAGTAAAGCCATTCTGATAGGAACTCAGTTTTCTGCTTGTCTGAAAAAAGCTGTATTTGGTAATAAATCAATTTCTTCTTTTACTTCATTTACTCTTGGTAATGGATGCATAATTGTTATTTCTTTATTATCTCACAGAGTATCTAAATCCAATATATAATTGTCTTTTATTTTATTATATTCTGATAAATCTGTAAATCTTTCTTTTTGAATTCTAGTAACATATAAGACATCAGAATTTTTAATTCATTCTTTATAATCTGTTACTTCACTGTATTTTATGTTTTTTTCTTCTAGAAAAGAAATAATTTTCTCAGGCATTTTTAACTCATCTGGAGATATAAAAACAAATTCTATATCATCAAATAATCAAAGTAAAAATACTAGAGAATGAGCTGTTCTACCATATTTTAAATCTCAAACTATTGAAACTTTTAATTTATCTAATCTCTTTTTTTCTTTTAGTATTGTGTACATATCTAGAAGTGCTTGAGTTGGATGTTGATGTGATCAGTCTCAGGCATTTATTACTGGTTTAGTAGCAACTGCAGCTGTTTTTTTTGCACTGTATGCCTCAGGATGTCTCATTACGATTATATCTGAGTACATAGAAATTATTTTAGCATTATCTTCTATTGTTTCTCATTTTGCAAAACTACAACTTGATATACCAGAGACAGAAATGACATCTCAACCAAGTCTATTCATAGCAGATTCAAAACTAAGTCTTGTTCTAGTTGATGGTTCATAAAACATAGAAGCCATTATTTTTCAGTTTAACAGATTTCAAGGAATTTCTCATGATAAGATTTTTTCCATTTCACGAGCTTTTTCAAAGATTATTTCCAAATCTTGTCTTGTAAATTGTTTTGTACTAAGTATATGTTTGTGTGAAAAAATTTGCATAATAAAAAAATTAAAAAAATAAAAAAGAATTTATTAACTATTTTGCATCAATCATTAAAAAAGCCTTGGAATTTTGAAAAATTGAATAAAGTCAATTAAGTCAAACCAAGGCTAATAAATCATTTATTCTAAATATTATATCAGTTTTTTTACCTTTATAATATTTTTCAATTTCTTGTATCTTATTTTCTACTTCTTTTATAGAAAGATTATCTAGAGCAATTACAAGTTTAGTCATAAAAATAATTAATTAATTTTAAATTCTTTACAGAATATAAAAAAATGTTAAAATATCAAGAGATTTTTAAGATAAAATTAGTAAAAATAAATTTTATAAAAAATCTCCAGAAATGTAAACTTTCTGGAGATTAAATATTTTAAAATTAAACAATTTTATCAGTAATTTTTTCAAATTCACAGATTTCACCTTCTTTGAAGAATCTTTTTAATTCAACTTCTGCAGTTTCTGGACTATCACTAGCATGGATTATATTTGCATCAATAGTCAGAGCATAATCTCATCTAATTGTTCCAGGTAAAGCTTCAGCAGGATTAGTTGCACCTGTTAGAGTTCTAATAGTTTTAACTGCATCATTTCATGAAACAGCCAAAGCAACTACTGGAGCAGATTGCATGTATGCTTTAAGCATAGGAAAGAATGGTTTACTCATCAAAAAGTCATAATGTTCGTTTATAATTGCATCATTTAATTGCATCATTTTTAAACCAACGATTTTTAATCATTTTCTTTCGATTCTAGCTACGATTTCTCCGATTAATCCTCTTTGAATTGTATCTGGTTTTAATAATATTAGAGTAGTTTGCATAAATTTTAATTACTAAATAATAAAAGTGTGAGCATTATATAAAAAATTTTAAAATATCAAAAAAATAATGAAAAAATTAAAAATATTGTTTTTATGCTTATGTTTTTATAGTTTTAATGGAATTTTTGTTTTTTTATCTCATAGTATTTTTCCGAATCAAGTTCTTTCTTCTCTAGTAGTATAATTTGAGTTATTTCAAATAATTCAAATACCATCTTCTCAATCCTTTATATTAATATTAAATTCATCTGCTTTCTCAAAAATATATTTCATTGCATCTAAATCAAAAAGTGAATGAGTTTTTGGAGTATATAGATTTCATAAATTATATATTAAATAAAGTAAGTGTTTACCACTTTCAGATTTAACTTTAATTTCATGTCAATTAGGTATTTTTTCTATTTTATCTCAATTATGTACAACTAATTTATTAAATACTTGATTATTTGAAGTAGCTCATTTAAAAAAAGTAGCATTTCAAAATTGTTTTAAATCAGATACACTTTTATAGTCTCAAAAATATTTAGTATCTCATCATTTTCATATGTAATAGTAATTATACTCTTTTCTTTCTTCTGCTACAGCTTTAGATCAAGCATAAGAACACATTACTGTTTTTGTGGAAGATATGTTATAATATCAATCTATATTTGTCTTTTTTATATTATCTAATCACCATGATAAACTTGTATTTTTACCTGAATTTTCTCCTACAAATTTATATATTATATACATTTGTTTGATTGGATGATATGCTATATATACATCTCATCTTTGTTCTTTTATTTCAAATATATTATCATCTCATAGAACTAAATATTTTTTTCAGTTTAATTCTTGTAATGTTTGTTCTAAAGCTTTATCATTTCTAAAACTAGCAGTATTTTTTAAAAATTCTTCAACTTCATTAAATCTAACTATTTCCTGTTCATTTGCTGGTGTTTTTAAGTGTTCTATAGTAGGAAGTGCTTCTAAAGGAACTTCTCATACAGTTGTATTATTTAATTTGTCATTTATGGCTTGAATTGCCTCACTTAAAGTAATAGTTCAATTTTCAACAGTTTTTATTATGTCTTTATTTGATAATTCAGGAGTTCAGTTTTGAGTTGTATTCATAGAGAATAATAAAATTGTAAATTATATATAGATTTATATAAGTATTTTATAAAAAGTCAATAGATTTTTATAATATCTGTAGAAAATATTATTTAAAATTTAAAGATAATTTATTTACTATTTTTGTCATCCTGAATTTGTTTTAGGATCTGATAAGTATATAAATTAATTTAGAACTCCAATACAATTACATTTACTTTTTGCATAAAAAGTAACAAAAATGCTTAAGGTGGCAAATCTTCGCAGAGATGCTATTTAAGTTCTGTGAATCGTATTATGGCGAAGTTGCCCCTTAAGAATCCCGGGTGATACACATCGTGAAATGTATTTTTAAAATCCTTATTTTTACTGAGTGGTCAATTGAAAGGTAAAACTACTCTTCCTACAAAATTTGCTATTGGATATGAAAATAGACAGGGAAACACTTCAGGGGTTTTTAAGGGGAACGACGTCCCCTTAAATCTTTTGCTTACTTTTGGATTCAAAAGTAAAACTAAATTGTTTTTAAAAATGAAAACTATTTAATTAAAAAATTAATTTATTATCTCAATTATCTAATTATTCCATAATTTTTTTCTCAGATACCAAGTATCATTATCATCTATAAGTTCTTGAGGGATATCTTCAATAAATTCTTCATACCCATTTCTGTTATAAAATCATTTATTTCTTTCCATACTTATATCTACTCCAAACATTAGATATTTCCATTTTTTTTCATAAGAATAATTTTCTATAAATTTCAACATTTTACTACCAAGTCCTTTATTACGATAATTTTTATCAATAAAAAATCTCCTGAGAAAACCTACTTTTTCTCCTTGAAATAAAATTTCATGAACAGCAATAGTTGCTATAATTTTATTATCTTTTCTTAAACACCAAAAATTACCATTATGACTTTTATAAAAATTTTCAGGATTTTGTAAATCTTTTCTCTTTAAAAAAGCCTCTTCTTTTGTTCTTACATCAAAAAATTCTTTCCAAGTGTAAATGAAAAAATCTTGAATTTCATTTGTATCTGAAGATATCACAGGAAGAAGAGGGGATAAATCATTCATAATATTTTGTATTATTTTAAAATTAAATATTTTTTTATTATATTCAATCTCTTTATAAATCAAACTTACTTCCAAAATCAAAAATCATTTTGAAAAATTGAATTATTCCTTAAAATGAAAAGATAAGTTCTATATACTTTTGATTCCAAAAGTAACAAAAGAATTTAAGGGATTTCATCCCCTTAAAAATCCCTGAATCGTTGCTAGGTTTATGTGTATATCACAGAGCAAATCTAATGTGAAAGAATAATTTTACCTTTCAATTGCAATGCAGTGAAAACAAGGATTTCTTTATTTTTACTAAATACTAAACATTTAGAAACTTGGGGTCTTAGGGGGTGAGACTCTAGTGACTACTTACAGAAAGCACAAAACACTAATTCTGAATTTCGAAACCCCCTAAATCTTTTGCTTACTTTTGGATTCAAAAGTAAAACTAAATTGTTTTTTTAAAGGAAAACATTTGTCTCATAATATGAATTAATTTAGTTTTATCTTGCTAGAGATTCCGAATCAAGTCCAGAATGACAATATAGATACACTAGATTGCTTCGTATCTCGCAATGACAAAATTATCCATTAATCCCCAAATTATGTTCAATCTAGTTTCCAAATACTCTCCAACCTGAGATCAACCAAAAGCGATAGCAGAAATCCTTACTTACCTTGAAAAGTGACACAAATATCAGACTCTTTGGTGAGTTACTTGAAGTGGTAAGACTTTCACTATGGCAAATATTATTCAAAAAATACAAAAACCTACTCTTATAATTGCTCATAACAAGACTCTTGCGGCTCAACTTGCCCAAGAATTTAAAGAATATTTTCCAGATAATGCAGTTCATTATTTTGTGTCTTATTATGATTATTATCAACCAGAAGCTTATGTGCAAAAAACAGATACTTATATAGAAAAAGAAGCTACAATCAATGCGGAAATAGATAGACTTAGACATGCTGCAACTCAGAGCTTGATTACTCGTAAAGATGTGATTATTGTGGCTTCTGTAAGTTGTATTTATGGTATTGGTGATATAGATGCTTATATAGATTTTGCATTTGATATAGAAGTAGGAAAATTTTATAAGATAGAAGAGTTATTAAAAAAACTTGTTTCTATGCAGTTTAGAAGAGCAAGTAGTGATTTTAAACCTGGGACTTTTCAGATTCTTTGAGATGTGCTTGAAATATTTCCATCAAGTGAGGAAACTATTTATACAATTGAATTTTGGGGAGAAGAAGTAAGTCAAATTACAAGAAGAAATTATTTAACTTGAGAAGTTTATGAAGTACTTAGAGATGTAACTATATTTCCAGCAAAACATACAGTTACAACAAAAGAAAGAATATCAGAAATAATTCCAGCAATTCAAAAAGAATTAGATGATAGGCTAAAATATTATAAAGAAGAACTTGGAGATGTATTAAAATACGAGAGACTAAAAACAAAAGTAGAATATGATATAGAGATGATGCAAGAAGTAGGATATGTAAACGGAATTGAAAATTATTCTAGATACCTTGATGGTAGAAAAGCATGATTACCACCAGCTACATTAATTGATTATTTCAAGGATGATTATCTATGTTTTATTGATGAATCACATATGACTGTTCCTCAGATTTGAGGGATGTATGCTTGAGATAGATCAAGAAAAGAAAATCTTGTAAATAATTGATTTAGACTTCCATCAGCTATGGATAATAGACCACTTAAATTTTCAGAGTTTGAATCAAAAATGAAACAAGTAGTTTTTGTTTCAGCTACGCCTTCCGTATTTGAGATAGAGCATAGTTGAAATAGTTTCGAATACTTCAAAAAGTTTGATCCACTTATCGATTGAGATTGGATATCAAGTGAAAAAAATAGAATTATTCCTCAAGTAATTAGACCTACTTGACTTCTTGATCCTGAAATAGAGATAAAACCTATGGAGTTTATGATTGATGATATTTTAAAAACTCTAGATTATGTGTTAGAAAAAAATGAGAGGATGTTAATCACAACTATAACAAAGAGATCAAGTGAGGAACTTGCTGATTATTTACTTGAAAATGGATATAAAGTTAGATATCTACATAGTGAAATTGAAACTCTTGAAAGACTTGAAATACTTAAAATGCTTAGACAATGAGATATAGATGTAATTGTTTGAGTAAATCTGCTTAGGGAATGACTTGACTTACCAGAAGTTTCTAGAATTGCAATTATAGATGCAGATAAACAATGATTTTTGAGAAGTGAATCAGCACTTGTTCAGATAATTTGAAGAGCAGCTAGAAATAGTACTGGTAGGGTAGTTATGTATACAGAGAGATTTAAGGAAAAAATGTCATCCTGAGCGAATGCGAAGGATCACTTAAGCAATGTAATTACACAAAAACAAAGTTTAAGGGATTCTTCGTTGCACTCAGAATGACAGTCTTTGATAACTGACAATTGACAGATTATTTTTGCTCTTTGAACTCTTACTAGACATGATAAGTGAAAATTGATTAATCAAGATTCTCTTGTTGTTTCTGAAAGTATGAAAAAAGCTATTGATTTAACTTATTATAGAAGAAAAGTTCAAAATGATTATAATTTGAAAAATGGTATAACTCCAACAACTATTTTTAGTACCATAAAAGATATGGGACTGAAAACTAAAAATGTGGATTATGCAATTTTGGATAAACAAACTTTAGAAAAACAATTAAAGAGACTAGAACTTGAAATGGATATAGCTTCAGCAAATCTAGATTTTGAAAAAGCGGCAGAATTAAGAGATGTGATTATAGAACTTAGAAGAGGAAAGAAGAAAAAATAATTTTATTGTAAAAACTGTCATCCTGAATTTATTTCAGGATCTATAATACATTGTTTTATAGATTTCGAATTAATCCCGGAATTACAAAATAGTAAAAATTTAATATTTAATAATTATTTCCTATGTTTAGTTGAATAGTAGAAAAAAAATCAAAAATCAAATCTATAAATGCATGAGAGTTTATAGTTGAAAATACATTTACTGATTTAACTTTAGGACAAAGTATAGCTCATGATTGAGCTTGTATGACTGTGACTGAAGTTTGAAAAGGTTTTCATAAATTTTTTGCTATGGAAGAAACTTTAAAAAGAACAGATTTTTGAAGTAAGAAAGTTTGAGATAGTTTCAATATTGAAAGATGTGTGAGATATGGTGATAGAATAGATTGACACTTTGTTACTGGGCATATTGATGATGTAGGAATTATTAAAAAAATAGAAAAAAAAGATGATAATTCACAAGTATTTACTATATCTTTTGATGATAAATTTAAAGATTTACTTGTAGAAAAGGGAAGTATATCAGTAAATTGAGTTAGTTTGACTTTGATTGAAGTTTGAAATGATTATTTCACTATTTCTTTGATTCCACATACTTTAGAAATAACTAATTTATGAGAATTAAAATTATGAGATAAAGTTAACCTAGAATTTGATATACTTGGTAAATATATAATTAAAAGTAAAAAAGCATAAAAAATATTGACATATTATAAAAAATAATTATAAATCTAAATATATTTTAAAAATTTTAATTATTTTTTATGACTTTAAATACTATTTGAGGTAAAGTTTGAGAATGAGTTGAAACTGTTGAGTGAACTTGAGATATTTGACAAAGTAAAGATGAAACTGCAAAAGAAGTTATTTCTCTTTTATCAAAAAATGTAACTAATTTTGGTTTTTTTACTTTAACAGATTTAACCGAAGTATGAGAACCTCATAAAAATTTACTTAATAAATCTTTATGAAGTTATAATTGAGTAGATATTTCTTTTCAAGGTACAAAATTAAGTGAATGAGGAGTTATTAAAGAGTATTCATATAATAGAAAAAAATGATGTAACAGATGAATTGATAATTATGATGAATGAGTGATGAGTTTATTGAGATATAGGAACTTTTATAACTGAAGAATGAATTATGAGAATTCCTGCAGGCGATGAGCATTGATGAAAATCAAACTGAAACTGGATTAGTCTAAAACCAATAGGATATACTTTTATTTGAATTGATAATGATGATTGATGATTTTTTTATTGAAATTGACAAAAAGAGATTAAAATAATGAAATTATCATGAGATAAAGTTTTTTTAACTAGAGAATTGTGATATAAAGATGATGTTTTATTTTTAGAATTTTGATCATGATTGGTTAATATAAGAAAAAATATAAATGGTAAAGCATTGTCATCTTGGGATTTTATAGTAATATGAGAAGTCTAATAATTAAAATAATAACTTTCAATTTTTCTTGCTTATTTTACAGATATAATTATTATTTATTATATCTGTTTTTTTGTGAAAATAATAATTTCACTTTGAAACATTAAAGTAATTATAATTTAAAATTTTAACTAAAGATATTATGTCAAACTATGAACAATCAATGAGAGATATTTCAAATATCAAAAAAAATATAAAAATAGCTTTTGTCGTTGCAGAATTTAATAAAGAACATACAAGTGCACTTGAAGCTATAAATATAGGAGTATTGAAACAACATTGATTTGATAAAATAGAAAGTTTTTATGTTCCAGGTGCTTTTGAAATACCTGCTATGGCAAAAAGATTGCTTGAAACAGAAGATTGGGATTTGATTATAACTTTATGAGTTGTTATTAGATGAGATACTCCACATTTTGATTATGTTTGTAATGAAACGTCAAGATGAATAATGGATTTAACATTACAATTTACAACTCCAGTAATTTTTGGAATATTGACTTGTAATAATGAAAAACAAGTACAAGAAAGAATAAAATGAGTTTATGCTATATCAGGACTTAATTTACTTAGTGAATTATTATTAAAATGACTTTTATAATAAGATGAAAAGTAATTCATGGAAAAGAATTATGAAGACAAATCTGATTTAAAACTGCAAATATTGTTTATAAATGAGAAGAATTTGATGATTGAGTTTATAAGATAAATGTAATTATAGATGATAAAAAATTTGCTTGAGTTTGAACATATTTAAAAGAAATATGAGTTTTTGAAGCTCATATTTTTAATTTTGATAAAGATATTTATGATAAAGAAATTATAATTTATTTACTTAAGAAAATAAGAGATAATAAGAAGTTTGACTCAATTGATAATTTAAAATCACAAATAATACAAGATATAATTTGGGCTAAAAAAAATATAGTAAAAGTTATGACTTTTGGGACTTTTGACATATTTCATTCTTGACATAGATATTTTCTTAAAAAAGCTAGTTTTTATGGGGATATACTTATAAGTGTAGTTGCTAGAGATAAAAATGTACTAAAATTTAAGTGATTTAAACCAAAAAATAATGAAATAAAAAGAGTAGAAAAATTAAAAAAATCAAAAATAACAGATATAGTTGAATTATGAGATAGTGACAATCCACTTTTTTGGATTTTTATTCATAATCCTCAAATTATATGTCTTTGATATGATCAAGAGTGATTTTATAGAGAATTAAAAGAAAACAAAATATCTAAAGATATGGAACTTATAAGGTTAAAATCATATAAACCTGAAATTTATAAATCTTCTTTATTAAAAAATTTATAATGATTAGAAAATCATAACAAAAAAATAAATAAAATTAATTAAATTAAAGAAGTCAATGTAAAAATTAAATAAAACTTGATAAAAAATTAAAAATATCCATAATTTATTAGTAAATTATTTTTTATTTTTATAAACTACAATTTATGAAAAAACTAAAAAATCAAGCTTTCACATTAGTAGAACTCATCGTAGTAATCACAATTCTAGCAATTCTATGAACAATAGCATTTATATCATTTCAATGATATTCATTAAATGCCAGAGACTGAGTAAGATTAGCAGATATAAATAGTATAAAAAAGAGTTTAGAATTGTTTATAATAGAAAAGTGATTCTACCCAACGCCAGATAATCAAGTACCTAAAACATATGAATGATGATTAGCATGGACACAATGAACTGTATGAGATAATGTAATAACAAACCTAGTTAAAATAAGCAAAAAACCTACAGATCCATTACTTGGTAATGAATATACTTATAGTGTAACAAATGCAAAAACAGAATACCAATTATGAGCAATATATGAGTGATGAAGTATATTATGAAATAATGATAAAACTTTATATACATCAATAATATCACAAACAAATGCAGCTACAGAAAAAAAAGCCACAGCAATGGTAACTTGAACATATAATGGAAAGTTTTTAAAATTATCAACAGGCGGTTTAGATTATATACTAGCAGTACCAAGTATAATAGATTCAGATATAACATCAAGTATAATAATTCCAAGAAACTTAGTTTATGATAATTATCAAAACCTACCAAATTCATATAAGAATCTATGATATACAATGACTTGATGATTTGATTATTCACCCACAACGATAGTAGTATTTACATGAGTTATATCAGATCTTACAAGTAGTTGAATAGTACAAGAACAATTAATAACAAATCTACAAACAGTATATCAAGGAACAATAATACAATCAGAGCCATGAATACAAGAAATATTAAATGCAACAACATCAGCTCAACAACAAATTTTAGTATGAAATTATATAAATAACAGTGTATGATGAATAACATGAGTAAATACAGTACAAACACAAACACAAACATTTTTATCTAATTGTACATGAAGTTTACAATATATATATACAGATGCAATATGAACGGAGATATGAAGAGTTAGTAATACATGAGCAACACTTTCTTGAAATCCATGAGCATTAACATGTTTATGAAATATAATAGTATGTGCATGAACAAATTCTTGATATACTCTAGCAGCATGTAATGTATGATCTATAGTAGCAGGAACAGATCGGACAATATCGTCTTGAAAATATTTTCAATGGGGAAATAATTATTGATCAATTTCATCATGACCAACAATTACAAGTTTAGCTGATGCTACATGATATGGTCCTGATAATTATTATACATCAACATGATTTATAATATGAAGTATAACGTATGGATATGATTGGACAATAGTAAAAAATGATAATTTATGGTGAAGTTGATGAACTGTATTAGAAAGACAATGACCATGTGAAATAGGATATCATATTCCAACCCAACCTGAATGGGCATCAGTAATAACAACTGGTTGATGGACAACTTGATGAGCTATGCAAATAGCACTTAAATTACCTTATGCAGGTTCTCGTGGTTGGGATGGGGTTTTTTCTACTCCAGGTTCTCGTGCTTATTATTGGACATCAACACCTAATGGTACTAATGGTACTTCTATATACTTCCGTGATTCATCAATTTATCCTAATAATCCTGCTAGCCGTTCATTCGGAGATAGTATTAGATGTTTTAAAAATTAATTTAAATATTTATTATTTTTTTAGTAAAACATAAATATTTATCACACTAGATAATAGTTGGTAAAAATACTTTAAATTCTAATTTTTTTCTTTTTTCTTTTTATTATAATCCATAAATAATTTGAAACTTATTCAAGTTAAAAGTATAAAAATCAATAAAGTATAGTATCAAATCATTGGTTTAAAATCAATCATACAAAAATTCATTTTTATAAAATAAATATATTTAATAAAGTATAATATATTTTTGATATATTACAAAAAAATATACTTTACTTTTAATAATTAATAGTTATTATTAATTTAAGTAATCTTACTTAAATATTAATATTTATTTATGCCTGAAAAAAATAAATTACTTAAAAATGATAATTGAAACCCTGTTTGAATTTTTATTCATATAGATGTATCATGATGTATAAACAATGTGTGTGGAGATGTAGAAAAAATATTTTGATATAGTTTATCTGAGGTTAAAGGACAACATATTTCACTACTTATGTATGATAGAGCGTGAGAAAATGATATATTAAGTTCTGTAAAAGAATTACAACTGAAGAATTTATTATGATTTAGAAAAAATTGAGAAGAATTTCCCTTAGAGCTTACTATTAATAAGATTATTGAATTAGAAAAAAGGCCATATTCTGATTGATATATAGGTTATATTAAGGATTTAACTAATGAATATATTGATACATGAACTTGACTTATAAATCAGAGAGAGTTTAAAAAACAACTATTATCTAATTTAGATTCTTCTGAAAAATGAAATATATATAGTTTAGTAGTTATTTCATTTGATAATGTATGTAAATATATAGATTTACCAGAGGAAAAAAATTTGATTTTCAAAAAATATTTTAAGACTGTAAAAAAATGTATAGAAAGTTTTGATATAATTAAACCAGATGATGTATTGTATTGAGCTTTACAGTGAGATTCATTTGGAATAGCATTGTTTTGAATTAATATTAAAGAAGTAAATATAATCTCTAATAAAATAAGAAAAATCTTAAATTCCTTAAATGTATGAACAGAAATTGATCCTATGCATATATTATCATGAATTTGAATTGTTGAGTGAAATTCTAAAATAGATAAAGTTATTGATAAGTGATTAGATATTTCTTTATCATCTTTGCATAAATGATGAAATAATGTAGAAGTATTTGATGGAGAATCTGATAATGATTATCAATTGGATAAAAATTGGAGAAGAGTTATAGAAAAAGCATTAATCTGACAGGATTTTCATTTTGAGTTGTATTGTCAAAAAATAGTTTCAGCAAAATGATATGATGAACTTAAATATGAAATATTGATTAGATTATTTGATAAAAAAACAAATAAACAAATATCACCAGGTATATTTATTCCTAAGTCTGAACAATTAAATTTATCAACTCGTATAGATCGTTATGTTATTGAAAATACATTTAAATTGTTATCAGAAAATCCAATTCATTTATCAAAATTAACAAGAGCTTCTATAAATTTAACCGGACCTTCAATTTCTGATAAAAATATGTTTGAATATATAGAAAAAATGTTTAGTATATATAAAATTCCACCAAGAAAAATATGTTTTGAAATAACTGAAACATGAGAAGTTAAAGATAAAAAAACAGCTGCAAATTTAATAAAAAAACTAAAAGGAATTTGATGTGAAATTGCTATAGATGATTACTGAATATGAAACTCAAGTGCTGAAAAATTATATGCAGGTGATTATGATATAGTGAAAATTGATCAAAAATTTATTAAATGATTAGTTGATAAAAACTGAAAAGTATATGAATTATTTAAGCTATTTATAGCAAGTGTTTGTGATGTATCAAGGATAATTTGATTAAAAGTAGTTGCTGAGTATGTTAATTGAATAGAAACTGAAAGAGTTTTAAAAGAAATAGGAGTAGATTATTTTCAATGATATGAATCAAGTTGAGAACCTATGCCTTTGACTAATTATAATGATAAAAAATAATGAAATTGATAAAAATATTTTATATAAATTATAAAAATAAATAATATTTATTCAATAAAATCTATTTATTTTTGACTTTTTTAGTTTAAAAAACTTGCTTTTTATAAACTTTGATTAAACTAAAGCCATATATTTTATAAATTAATAATCATTATTATGATAATAGCAATGAAAGTGACTGCAGGAAGAGTTATAAAAATAGGTAATGAACTTTTATTAGTTTTAAAGAAAGAAATTCACAGATGAGGTAGATGATCTACAAATATAAAAATTAGAATGAAAAATGTACTAGTTTGAAATACTACAGATAGAGTTTTTGATAGTGAAGAAAAATTAGATGATGTGGTTTTAGATAGATCTAAATTTGAGTTTTTATATCAATCTTGAGATACATTTTATTTTATGGATCAAGAAAATTATGAACAAATTGAATTAAGTTCTGAAGATGTTGGTGATGTAGTTAATTTTATGATTCCATGATCAATCGTAGATATACAAAGATATGAATGAAAATTGATTTGAGTTATACTTCCAGCTAATGTAAAACTTCAAATTACTGAATGTGAACCATGAGTAAAGGGAAATACAGCTGATTGAAAAGTAATTAAAGAGGCAACTTTAGAAACTGGATATACAATCAAGGTTCCAGGGTTTGTTGAAGCATGAGAATATGTAATAATCAATACTGAAACTTGAGAATATAGTGAAAGAGCAAAAAAAGATTAAAATATGTCTTTGTCATTCCGGACCTGATCCGGAATCTATTAAATAAATTAAAAAATCTTTTCAAGTTTTTTATATAAATCACAATTATTATTTATATAAATTCATAAATTTTGAAACAAATTAGTATAGTTTTGATAATTGTTCAAGAAGCTTGAAAAGGCTTCTTTTTTGTATATTGAATTAAAGTTTTTAAGTATTTTACTATATTCTAACTCTTGTATTTTATTTTCTTCTAAAAAAATTAAAAAATCATCTATTTTTTCATCGTGAGCTTTATTATTTTCTTTATAAATATCCCAAAAAGTTGGTTTTCAACTCGAAAGTGAAGTGCATAAACTATTTTCTCATCTTACTATATTGCAATCACAAATTGAAAGAAAATCATTGTAATCTAGTAACTCCAAAAAAGGCATAAAAAATATATGGAAAAACTGTCATTCCGGATTTAGTCCGGAATCTTTAATGCTTTGTTTTGTGTATTTTCATGGTATTATAGACTTCTGAATTCTTTTTCAACTATCAAACAAAAAAAATACTTCATTTTTTCTTTCTTGAATTATCTCTATTATTTCTTTTAAAGTATCTTTATAAACAAAAACAGAAATCCATTTTTTGTTTAATAAATCTGAAGTTATTTTTATATCTAAATCATATTTAGATTTTAAATAATTTAAGTATTCTTCTTTAGTCTTTAGTCTTTTGTTTTTTATCTGTTGAATTA
Organism: Patescibacteria group bacterium UBA5194; assembly: GCA_002412935.1. Taxonomy (GTDB): domain Bacteria; phylum Patescibacteriota; class Gracilibacteria; order BD1-5; family UBA6164; genus Altimarinus. The sequence goes on from DHWA01000038.1 coordinate 39,011, forward strand.
TTATTCAACCAGTATTTTCTCTTAAACTAGGTATAAAGTGTGTAAAAGTATTTCAATTTATTTTATAATTAGTTAAGTGAAGATTTTCAATTCACTTATGAAGTAAAAAATATCAAAATTGAATTATATTTTTTCATATTTCTCATTTTTTTAGATAATTACTTTGTAATTTATAGTCAAAAAAAGTAAATATTGTTTTGGATGGAATATAATCATTCAAATCTGATAAACTATAAAATTGAATATTATTATTTTTTTGCATTCTACATTCTATATTCTGTATTCTATTACCTATCATTTTATTAAATAATTCCTCATTATCACTAAAAAATCTAACTTTGAGTTTTGGATTTTTTAATACCATTACCAAAGCTAGATTTAAAGCAAATCATATATCTCAATAGTTATCTAAAATAGGTACATAAAAATCTATATATTGAATCATATAAAAACTAAATAAAGTAAATACAATATAATAAAGATTATTCAATGTCATCTATTTAATCTTCATTTACTACTTGAAAAATATAGAAAAAACATAAATAGAGTTGTTACAGCTAATTCTATAATTATGTATATAATATCTGAATTTGCTATGGCTATAGGAGTTATTAATCATGTTACAGCTAATCATACAACTATGTTTATTATATTTGATCAAACTATATTTCAAATAACTATATCACTATCTTTTTTTAGACTGGCAACAACAGATGCTGCTAATTCAGGCAAACTTGTTCATAATGCAACAATTGTAAGTCATATAATAGTTTCTGATACACCAAATGAACTAGCTATAGATTTAGCTGCTCTTACTATTACTTCTGCTCATAATGCAAGTCATATAGATCATCAAATAATATATAATATAGATTTCCAAGTTGGTAATCTTTGTGAGTGTTCTTCTTGTTCTTCTTCTAGATTTCTCATAATTCAAAATGTATAGGACATAAAAATTATGAAAAACAATATTAGTACTAAAGAGTCTCAAAAAGTTATTATATTTTTAGGTGTCTTTGATAGTATTACATCATTTGCCAGAAAAAATAATGCACTCGATGTAAGTAAAGTAAAAGGAACTTCTTTAAATACAGTTGAATTTTGTGCTTTTAAAGGATATATAATTGCAGATACTCATAAAATTAAAAGTATATTTGCTATATTTGATCAAACTATATTTCATAGAGCAAGTCATGTTTCTCATTTTATAGCTGAAATAGTATTTATAAATATTTCTGGAGCAGAAGTTCAAATAGCAACTATTGTTAATCAAATTACCAAGTTAGAAATTCAAAACTTTTTTGCAAAATTTGTAGATCAATTTACAAGGTATCAGGCACACTTTATAAGTATAAAGAATCAAACAATAATTAGTATGTAATCCATATTTTCAAAAGATTAAAATATTAAATCATTTTAATAATATAATTTTTTCAGCATTTTCCAAATTTTATTGATAATTTAATTGAAATTTTCTCTTTTTTCCTTATTATGTTTATACAAAACATTTAAATTATTTCTATTATATATATTTTTATGCGAGTCATTTTTATTATTATATTTTATTTTTTCTCATTTTTTTCTTGTTTTTGAGAAGAATTAAATACTGCTAATCAAGAAATAAATGAAGTTGAAATAAAATGTACTGAGAATAAATATGATATTATCTGAGATTTTAATACTAAGGTTAATAGTAACTTAATTTATAGTATCAAAAATAATCTTACTTGAGTAGAAAAAAGCGATAAGGAAGTCTCTTTTTTAGTTACTAAAGATTGACAAAAAATAACAGAAAAAAATTCAGAAAAATTTAATATAAATTTTTCTGAGATAGGAACTTTTTTGGTTAAAGCTAAAATTACAGAGAAAGATTCTCAGTGTGTTTATGAATTAGAAAAAAAAGTTAATGTGTATTCAAAAATTGTTTCCTATATATCTGATAAAAGTGATTTAAATTTATCATTTGATGAAAATTTCAAAAAAAATAATATATTTTTTGATAAAACAATCTTAGAAAATAAAAATACAAGTTCTATACAAGAACAATTTTTATCTCAAATTACAGATAAATTTCATATTTTCCAAGATTCTGATTTAATTATCATTGATTCTAATAGTTATTTAGAAATTTTACAATGATTTGAAAAGTTATCAAAGATATATAATATAAATTTCCCTAATAAAAAGGTATTTATAGTTACAAATTCTAGTTTTATACTTTCAAAAAAATTGCTTAGCAATTTTATTAATAGTTTAGATATAAATATATATACATTTACACCATCAAATTTATTAAATTTTTTAAATTATATTTCTTTATGAAAATCATCAACTGATATTATAAAAGATAAATATTATTGAATAAATCAGATATCTTTTGATGATACTTCTAGTAAATTATTTTTTCTTACTAATTTTACAAATAAACTTATTTCATCTTGATTTCCTATAAGTATATTAGGATTAATATTTTCTTTGTGAGTAGCTGTAACTATAATAAATTTTATCAGACAATTTATTTGAATATCTATATTTAATTTATATTACCCTATCTTTTTTGCTTTAAGTATTTATCTTTTTAGTTTTCAAATAACATTAATCCTTTTTTTATCTTCTATGTTTTCTATGTATTTTATGAAGATTATATATAAAAGAGTACATTTCTTATTAAATACAAAACTTTCTTTATATTTTATACTTTATCTTATACTTTCAATAACTTTTATTTGAATACTCAATTTATTTAATCTTATTGATTTTAATGATTTGAAATCAAATTTAGTTATTTTCCCATTTATAATAATTCCAATGATTGCTTATAAATTATTTACAGATGAAAGAAAAGTTTTCAGTTGGTGATTTTTGTTCTATTTATTGGAATTTTTATTTGTTTCACTACTGGCTTATTATACAATAAAATCAAGTTTTATTCAAAATATTTTTTTAGCTTATACTGAGTTACTTATATTAGTATTTTTTATAAATTTTTTAATTTGAAAATTTACTGGATTACAAATTTTGGAATATATTCGTTTTATTCCTTTAATTAAAAGACATTTCCAAGAAGAAGAATAGACTACAGAATATAGAATGCAGAATAAAGAAAAAAATAATTTTACAATATTCTAATCACTAAGCACTAATCTCTAATTTCTAGTTTATGTTTGACTTTTGAATACTTTCGATGAATGAAAGAAATCTAAATTATATAAAAAAACTCAATCCTAAATCTTCTATAAATTTAGCTGATAATAAAACCGAAACAAAAATTTTTTTAGAACAGAGATGAGTTTCAATTCCTAAAACATTAGCAATTATATCAAATAAAAAACAATTAACATCTTTTAATTTTAACTTATTAAAGGAAACTTTTTTTGTTATTAAACCAGTTTATTGAAGTAGATGAAGATGAATATTGATTATAGAAAATTTAAAAAATTGAAATTACAAAATATGAGATGATATTGTTTCAGAAGTTTTCTTAATAGATCATATGCTAGATATATTAAATTGAGATTTTTCACTAAATTATTGATTTGATAAAGTTTTGATCGAAGAAAAATTAATCCCTTGAAATGGTTTTGAAAAATTTTGTAAGTATTGATTAGCTGATATAAGGATAATAGTTTATAATCTGGTTCCTGTTGCAGCTATGGTTAGAATGCCTACAAAAATATCTAATTGAAAAGCAAATTTATCTCAATGATGAATTTGACTTGGAATAGAAGTATGATCATGAATAATAAATACTATTTATATAGATTGAAAAGTACATAAAAAGAATTTTCCAGATAAATATTGTTTATTAAAATGATTTGAAATTCCATTCTGGGATGAAATACTTTATGCTTCATCAAAGACTCAATTTTTTGTGAATTTATGATATTTAGCACTTGATTGGGTTATAACTGACTCATGACCAAAGATACTTGAAATTAATGCTAGAGCTGGTCTCGAGATACAAAATGTATGTATTTTGCCTTTAAAAAATAGACTTGATAAAATAAAAGATTTAAAAATATCTGAACCTGAAAAATGAGTAGAATTATCAAAATCTTTATTTTCAAATAAAGTTTCAAATAGATTTAATTCATCAAAAATTCTTTATTTATCACAAAATGCAAAAATAATTTTTGATGATAACCAAGAAAATATAATAATTAAGGTTGATTTAAATAAAACAAAAAATTTTATTTCTAGTTATTTGTTTGATTTAGTTACACAAAATAATTTTGTAATTAAAATATGAGAAAATATAAAATTTAAAAATTTAAAATTCCTAGTTGATGAGTCTTTAGATAATGATGTTTTGGTTTTATGAACAAATATAGTAAAAGATTTTTTCATAAAACCAGAGGTAAATATAAATAAAAATGAATTTTTAATTCCAAAAAAAATCAATAAAAACGAGATCTCACTACTTAAAATTATTGATGAAAAAGTTATAAAATTAGATAAAAAAATAAGTCTTACCAATGCACTTAAACCAACCAATTTTTTAGAACAATTAGATAAATTCATCGAAATGGAAGGGAAGTATAATCCAATATTTGAGTATGATTTTCTAGATGATCAAAGAATAGAAAAAATAGAGAAAGAAATATTATCTTTAAAGGACACATATTTTAAAAAAGATTTAGAATTAAAATCAGAATTTGCAAATATATTTTTAGAAAAGATTGATGAAATTTTAAATAAATTATATTTAATAAAAGCGTATAAAGAACAAAATTTCGAAAATATTGAAAAGTTTAATATAAAACTTTTCGATAAATTAGATAATAAATTATTTGAAAAATCAGAAAATAAATTATGATTACTGGTTAATAATACAATTTTATGAAAACAACTTGATCTAAATTACGTAGTTACATATATAAAAAATTATTTAGAAGAAAATTTTATAAATTCTTGAGTAAGAGTTGTATTATCAACATCAAATATGTCTAGAATTTCTTTAAATCGTAAAAAATGAAAAATAGAAATAAGAATATCTATTGATTGAATATTTAGAGAGAAAGAATTAAATTGAATAATTGCTCATGAGATATGAGTTCATCTTGTAAGATATCTTAATTGAAAAAAATCTGGCTGGAATATATTTGAATCAGGTACTGCTAATTATTTAGCTACAGAAGAATGATTAGCAGTATATAATAGTCTAAAATATTTTCCGGAAAATTATGAAAAAAATGCGATGTATCAGAATTATTATATGATAACTTTAGCAAAAAAACTTGATTTTAAAGAGTTAGCAGAGATTTGATTTCGTTTAAAATGAAATGATTATATAAAAGTTTTTAAAACTATTACAAGGTTTAAAAAATGAATTAAAGATACAAGTATAAAAAATTCTTGAGCATTTTTTTCTAAAGACAAAGTTTATTTAGATTGATTTGTTGCTGTAAAAGAATGGATTAAAAATGGTTGAGATATAGAAAAACTTATGATAGGAAAAATAAAAATAGAAGATTTAGATTTAATTTAATATTTTTTAATTCTAATTATTATGTGAAAACCAATGACATATTTTTCCATTACTTCTCAAATAATTATTGATGAAGCTAAAAAAATGGGATTTGAAACTGAAATATTACAAGCAAATAAAAATTTTTATGTGGTTAGATGAAATGGTAAAGAAATATATTTTAAAAGTAATGATTTTTGATGAAATACTGCTTTATGATATAAAATAGCGGATGATAAAGAATTAACAAATACCGTTTTAGATAAAAATTGATTTAAAATTCCTAGAAGTATTTATATAAATAAAAAAGATTTAAAATACTTTAACATAGAAAAAACAAATTTGAGATTTCCATTAGTTACAAAACCAATAGATGAATGACATGGTAATTGAGTAACAGTATGAATAGAATCGAAAGAAGAATTAAATTATGGTATAAAAGAAGCCTTAAAATTTGGAAATAATTTTATTATTCAAGAATTTATAGAATGAGATGAACATAGAATTTTAGTTATTTGAGATAAAGTTGTTTTATGAGTTAAAAGAATACCTGCACATATAATATGAGATTGAATTCATACAATTAAAGAACTTATTGAAATTGAAAATAAAAACCCTCTAAGATGAAAATGATATGAATCATCTTTAAGTTATATAGAGATAGATTCTAAATTAATTAATTATATTTGAAAAACTTGATTAAATTTAGGTACTATTTCTAAAAAATGAGAATATATGAAACTAAAATGAGTTTCAAACTTATGAGCTGGATGAACATTAATAAATGTAACAAATAAAATGTCAGAAGAATTAAAAAAAGAGTGTGTTGATGGAGTTAAAAAATTATGATTAAAGGTAGCCTGAATAGATATAATTACTGAAGATTTGTCAACTTCTTTACATAATTCATGATGAGCTATAATAGAAGTAAATGCTACTCCTTGATTATGATGAGACTTTGAATTAACTTGAGTAAATACTTGATTAGAGCTTTTAAAATATATTTTTAAAATTTAGGACTAATTTATAAGTTCAGTACAAAAATGAGTAGTTATATAAAATTCATAAGAGTTAGTTCCTAATTTTTTTATAGCTATTCATAATCATATTTTACTAAATTCTTTTTTTACTATACTTTCATAATGAACTTGGTTAGATTTACCTTTTTCAGCCATATACATATCAAAAACCTGTTTTATTCATCAAATTAGTTTATTCGTACAATCGTTTGAGTCACTACATTTATAATATCATCTTCATATATTTTCACTATTAGTGACACTATTTATATTTTTACAAACAATTCATCTATCTTTGAACCATGAATTGATTTTATTATAATTATAATAAGAATCATTTGTATCTCTCTTATGAGATATGACTCATCTAGCTAGGGAAGTATCTACCCATTCTTCAGCAGTATCGTTTAGTTTACTATCATAAGAATAAGTTGTTCTTAGTTTACTTTTTCTTACTTCATTATAGAATCAAAGCCAAGAGGTTCTAACTCTAGTCATATCGATTTTGAAATCAGAGAAATTTGTCTTGCTTTCATAATTCCCCTTTGTTTCAATTTCTTTTGTAGTTTCTGTTATATTATTTTCTTGTTTGTATTTATCATTTGTATAATTTACTATATTTGTTTTTATTCAATTTAAGATCTGATAAATTTTAGAGTTCTTGTCAGTTTTTTTAATTGTTTTATTAATAGTAAATACATATTTTGTAGTTACTACATCTCATTTTATATCTATAAATTTGTTTATTTTATTGGAAATATCATTTACTAAAAGTTTATCTTTCATAGTTAATTTATAAGACTCTTCAGCAAAAGAAATTTGTAAAGAAAATATAATTACAAAGACAACGATAAATGTTTTTTTAAGGAAATTCATAATAAAAAATTACTTATAATGTGTGAGTATTATAAGTAATTCATTTTATTCTCAAAAAGATTTTAAATTATTATAGTTTTTGGTAGCTTATTCTATTATCATTTTTATTTTTTAGTAGGATTTAAATAATCATTATATGTTTTTTTAAAAAGATCGTGGTATTTTTTAGGTAAAAAATTTAATACTACTATTATATCATTATTAATAACACTTTCCCATGTTAAAACTTTTTTTGAATTTTTGTAAGTATGAGGAAATTCCTCTTTAAATTGTACTCATTTTATATCAACAAGACTAGCATTAGTTCAATTTATAATCCAGTTTAAATTATGTGGATGAATATGAACTACTCATAAACTATGAATCGTTGCTAATTCTATTCATATACTTATAACGACTTCTCTTTTGTTTGTATCATTTTTTTTTGAAAAAAACTCGCTAGCAGTTACTCATTTCTTTTTTTCAACAATAAGTATAGGAAAATAATTTTCTAATTCTATGTATCATAATAAGGTTTCCATAAAAATTCATTTTTTTTCTATTTCTTGTATTACTAATCATAAATTTCTAATTCTAGAATCTTCATAATATCTTCAGATTTTTCATATAATTGGGTATCAAGGTAACACATATTTTACTACTATTTCTTTATTGTTTGATAATTTATAGAATATAGCTCTTTCATTACCTCAGTTCTTTTTATAAGTTTCTGTTAATAATCATGATCAATCTAGAAAATGATAATTTTTTACTTTATAATATTCTAAAATAGAAAATTCATTATTTAGAAATGATAGTTTTAAATTTGGATTAACCACCATTTTAAAATTACCTTTAAATAAATTACTATCTTGTACTGTATTATTTTGTACTATATGTACTTTTCAGTTAATATTCGCAAGCATTAATGAAACTGGTTTATTATTTTCCAGGGTAGTAGTATCATTATCTCTTAAAATTAACACCATATTAAATTATTAATATTAATAATTTAATAATAAGTATTATATAATATAAGTCAAGTATAATTATAGTTTAATAACAAAAAAGAAGGATTGCATCCTTCTTTTTTACTTGAATAATTACCTTCCTCTTGAAGAGTAACTACTTCCTCATCTTGAACTAGGTTTTCTAGTACTAGATCTTTGTCATCTTCTTTCGTCTCTTTTTGGAGGGAATCAACCACTTCTATATTCTCAATCATTGTTTTCAGTTTTTTTATAAGAACTGTCATTTCTAGGAAAACTAGGTCTACTTGAACCAGAATCTCTAGAACCATAACTTTTTCTCTCGTATGAACCACTTTTAAAATCATCAGATTTTCTGTAAGTACTATCTTTTTTTGGAAATCCTGTTCTACTTAAACCAGAATCTCTAGGAGTATAACTTTTCTTTTCCTCTATATTTCAAATTTTTCTTTCTAGAGAAACAATTGATTTTTCCAAAGATGTAATTGTATTCTCCAAAGAATTAACAGTTTTAGTTAAAGAGCTAATAGCTTTTTCTAGAGAGCTATTTTTTTCTTCTAAATATTCTTGCATAAAAATTAAATTAAATATTAAAAATAATACTAGTATTATTTTAAAATCTGAATTTTCTTACTGAGGAACTTGGCTTTTGCCTCAAATAATCCTAGTTTTAAAAAATCAGATTTTAAAATATCTTTAGTATATTATCTTCATCTAAAACTACTACTACTTCAACTATCTCTTCTTGTTGTACTTCTTTGTCATCTTTGTTCATCTCTTTTAGCAAAATATCAAGTACTTCTATGTTCACTAGATTTATTATCATCAGTTTTTCTATAAGAAGAACTATCTCTTGAAGAAGAACTATCTCTTGATCAAAAACTTCTTCTTTCTCCAGATCCACTTCTTCCAGAACTAAATCCAGAGCTTCTTCATCCTCTATTACCTCATCCAAATCATCATCTTCATCTATTTCATCCAAAACCACCTCTTCATGAAGGACTTCTTTCTGCTACTTTTCTTTCTATTTCTTCTCATTCATTATTTACTTGTTTTATTTGTATTTTATTAGTTCTTTCAATATTCTTTAAAGAATATTGTTCATTTCAAGAAACAAACATTATAGCTTTACCACTTGCACCTGCTCTACCAGTTCTACCAATTCTATGTATATAACTTTCAGGATCAGTAGGTACATCAAAGTTTACTACTAGATCTATATTTTTCATATTTAATCATCTAGCAGCTACATCAGTAACTACAAATATATTTGAATATCCATCTTGGAAATCTTTCAATGCTTTAAATCTCTCTCTTTGTCTCATATCTCAATTTAAATAAGATGCTTTAAATCAATCATCATTTAATTTGTTAGATAACATTTCAGTATCTCTTTTTGTTTGTACAAAAACTATAGTTTTCTCAGATTTATGAGTTTTTATAAATCTATTTAAAAGATCATATTTATGTATATGAGGAGTTTCTACAAAAGAATGGTCTATTTTTTCAGTAGTTATAGCATCTGTTGATTTAATAAATGTATAATTTATTCAAAGATATTTTTCTATAATTTTTTTAATTTCAGAAGTTATTGTAGCAGAAAAAGAAAAAACTTGTTTAAGATTAGTTAATCAATCCCAAATATATTCTATATCATCCACAAACCCCATATCAAGCATTCTATCTACTTCATCAAGTACAAAAAAGTTTATATGTTCTAGTTTCAATACTTTTCTTTCAATTAAGTCAATTACTCTTCAAGGAGTTCAGATTACTATATCTTGTCATTTTCTGATTAAGTCTATTTGTTTGTAAATAGGACTTCAACCGTAAACAGCTAGAGATGAAACTCTATGATATTTACTTAGTTTAAATATTTCTTCTTTTATTTGAGTTACAAGTTCTCTAGTTGGAGCTATTATAAGAGCTTGAGTTCATCTCTTATTTGGATCCATATTTTGTAATAAAGATAATGCAAATGCAGCAGTTTTACCTGTACCAGTTTGTGATTGTCCAATTACATTTTTTCCAGCGAAAGCTTCTTTTATTACATCATTTTGTACTTGAGTTGGAGTTACATATCCCATCTCAGTAATAGCTTTAAGTATATTTTCGTTAAGTCATAGTTCGTTAAAATCCATATTTATATATGTTTAAAAAATAAGTGAAGAAAAAGATAAATAGAAAAAATATATCTAAACAATATAAAAAAAATAATTCTATAAATTTAGAAAGACAAATACTTTTATCTTTATTCTTTATTTTGAATTATTAAAGTTTTTTATTTTTACATAAAAATAAACCTCATATAAAAAAGGAAATGGCAGTATTTCATTTTTTATGATTTAAGGAATATCTTTAATATAATGTCATACTCGTGCTTTGTCACGAAGTATTCAGTTTGCAAAATTTACTGAAAATGGTGATAAGCAAAGGTAGAGAGTGGGAAAATTTCATTTTTTATATCTTTTTATAGATTTGTTGAAATTTTAGATTTTCCTTAAAAAAAGTTGTTTTTAAAACTTTTCAAATTCGAGAGTATTATATAGATTAATTTTAAATTGCAAATTTATTTTTAATAATAACTATATTAGTTGATATTTAAAGTTAATAGTCAAGTATTTTTTTTATTTTTCTATAAAAATATGATATTATTATAGAAAAATGAAGAGTTTATGAAAAAATACCAGAAATAATATACTTATTTTATTTATTAGATATAATAAAAAAAATAATATATTATTAATATTTAATTCTATTAAAAATGTTTTCTAAAATAAATGAGATATTGAAAGAAATAGATCAGAAAAAAAAAGATTTAGTAAAAGAATATGAATTACTAAAAAAGACTTACTCATTTTATATAGAATGAAAAAGAGTAATTTTTTCTGGAAAAACTAAAGAATATAATAAAAATTTTAAGGAAGGAGTTTTTAAATATATATTTACTGCAAAAATCAGGCATTTATTATCAGCTCCGTTTATTTACGCTATGATAATACCAGCTTTATTTTTGGATCTATTTTTGATTATTTATCAGCAAACTTGTTTTAGACTTTATAGAATTCATTTTGTAAAAAGAAAGGATTATATAATTTATGATAGAAGATATTTAGATTATTTAAATATAATACAAAAAGTTAATTGTATTTATTGTTCTCGGATTAATTGACTTTTCTCTTATGCAGTTGAAATAGCAGGTAGAACAGAACAATATTGGTGTCCAATAAAACCATCAAAAAATATGAAATGATGACATTCTAGGCAAAAGCATTTTGCTGATTATGGTGATCCAGAATGATTTAAAGAGTGTTTTAATAAAAGTGATGAAGGTTGTAAGATATAATAAATAAAAAAAATCAAGAAAAGAAGTTATTTAATAACCTATTTTCTTGATTTTTTTTGAATTTAGTGATAGAATTAAATAAATACAAATTAATTATAAAATTATGTCAATTGAAACACAACAATCATCTGAGAAAATAAAAAATCCTGAACAAATAGAAAATTCTGATAAGTTAAAAAAATGACCAGAATGAAAAGATTGGTATTCAGAAGACAAAACTGATAAAAAAATAGAAAGACAAACAAAGTTAGACTCATACAAGACGGTATTATCTAGTTTTGGAAAAGAATTAGAAAGTATAAATTTAGAAAAAGATAAAGAGAAAAAGATGCAAGATTTTGCTTTGCTTTATGTAGGAGTTGATAGTTATCAAAAAGAAATAAGCAATATTGCATTGAAAGTTCCAAAGATAAATAGTACATTTAATGAAGGAGAAAAAATAGATAGTTTTTGTGAAGATTTTAAAGATAAAATAATGGAAAATAGTTGAGACAAAGTAAAATTGAATGAAATAGTATCTAAATTATTTGATAAAATAAGTAACAAAGATTTTTTAAAATACACTGCAAAAGATCAAAGACTTGAAAAAATAACAAAACCACCAAAAGAAGCCAAAGATGTAAAATCATGAGATGATATAAGATTTACTTTTACATTTGAAGATAAATTAAATGAAAATCTTTATTTAAAAACAACAGCTGGGCAAGTATTGCCAGGAGAAATTAGAGCAGTTGAATCTGATTGAGTACAATACTCTAGAGATAGTATTTGATGAGAATTTTTTACTACAAATAATGAAAGATTATTGATTCATGAATGAACTCAAATAAAAATATGAAAAATAGGAACTTCAGAAGAGATGACTAAAATGTCAAAAGAAAATGATTTAAAGGTTGCTGAATACTTAAAACAAAATCCTAACTCAGATAGTAAAATAGTTTCAGAATCAATAAATAGATGAATAGATCCAAAAATTGCTGTGATGACTTTTTCTGATTTGATAAAATGAAAAACAGATCAAAATGAAATAGATGCAGTTTTAGAAGATGTTTTTACAGAATTTGATAGGACAAGGTGAAATTATAATGTAGATTCTAAAGAAGTAGCTGATAAGTGATCTGTAAATTGATCTGAATTTATAATTATGTTATTATCTAAATTTTTATGAAATAATTGGAAAACAAAAGCAAAAGAATATTGAATTTCAGATGAAAATATTAAACTTTCAGAAACAAATTGAGCTGTAAATATGGGTATGAAATCTGAAGATATAAAAAATGCTGATAATTTACAAGATTGATGATATTTAAAATGAAGAAAATTACTAGATAATCCTGCTTTTTCAAAGAAACTTGATGAAGTATCTAATAGTATATGAGCAAATAGAGATGACTTAATAAAAATTATGATGGCAGAATCAACACTTGATCCTAGAATTATTAATCCTTATTCAAATGCAACTTGATTAATTCAATTTATGCCTAATACTGCAAAATGATTATGAACTTCTGTTTGAAAAATAAGAGGTATGAATTGAGTAGAACAGTTGGATTTAGTTGAAAAATATTTTAAACAAAATAGTAAATGATATCCTCTAGATTCAATTGAAAAACTTTATCAAGTAGTTTTTTATCCATATTCACTTAATAAATCTCCAGATTTTGTATTTGGTAGTCAAGATTGAAAGGCTAATATAATAAAATCTCAAAATAAAGTTATATCAAAATTTTCAAGTAGACCAGATTGACTTATAGATTGATATGCATTTTCAAGATATGTTCAAGATCATGTTTCAAAGTTATCTAATATAGCATAATTTAAAAAAGAGAATATTTATTAAGAAATATTCTCTTTTTTAAATTTTAATTAAACCCTTATTTTTTCTATTTTATATCAGTATCTAAGACATTTTCAAGTTATACATTTTCATGTTATTCAAGCAAATAATGGGAATAATCACATAAATCAGATAAGTACATCTATATCAAGAGTTGCACTTTCTTTTATTTTTGCTGAAATATAAAAAAGTAGAATTCAATAAACTATTTGAAGTATTCTTATTTTTAGACTTTTAAATAAACAAACATTTGTTATTCATACTATTATAGGAATTAATCATAAAGATATAAAAAAGTATTTAATATAAAGTACAGTAGATTCACTTACATCTATCCAAAAGAAATTTGTATCAAGTCATTTATTTAGAAATATTAAATTATAATAAAGACTTCAAGAAAAAATTAATCAAAAAACAATTCTAGATAAAAGTATAGTTTTATCACTTGGCCTTTTTTTTATAAAATTAATTAATCACATCATATTAAAGTATATTAAGTATTATAAAGAATAAATAGAATAAGATATTATCATTTTTAAAAAATCTTATTCTCTTTAAAAGAAGTATATTTAAAATTATATTTTTTCAAAATTTAAGATGATAATTTGATTAAAAATATATTAAATGATATACTTATTAGGAAAATTAAAAAAACAAATAAGTTTATTAATTAATTTAAAAATATGGAAAAAACACAAAATCAATTAACTGATATTATTGCCAGAGAAAATGGTACTGATTTTAATAAATCAATAAAAATTGCTATTGCTGATGGAGAAATTGATAATAATGAACTAAAATCTCTAAGTAGAGCTTATAAAGAAAATATATCTGGGAAAATACAAATAACAAAAGAAAATATAAATCAACTTAAAAGAAGTTTAAATGTTTGAAAAAAAGGTTGATTATGAGTTATATTTAAAGCATTGAATAACATTTCAGAATATAATCCTGAATGAAATGAAATTATTACTACTTTAAAAGAATTTGAAAATTCATCTTTTGATAAAGAAAATAATACTCCTGATTCCTCAGCCAAAGCAATTTCGGCTATACAATGATGATTAAAATTACTTGGATATGATACAGGGAAATTAGATTGACAATTTGGTAAAAATACTAAAACAGCATTAATGCAATTTCAAAAAAAATATAATAAAGATAATAAATATGCAAATGTATGAACAAAGTGATTACCATGACCAAAAGTTATTAATGCTTTGATAAAAGAGTTGGAAAATAAAAAAATAGCTACAGAACTAGTAATTACAAAAGCACCAGATACAAAAGTACCAGTTGCAGAAGTAAAAATTGTAAAAGTACCAGATGTAAAATTACCAGTTGCAGAAGCAAAAATTGTAAAAGTACCATATGCAGAAGCAACAGTTACAAAAATACAAGTTCCAGAAACAATATATGCAAATGAAAAGAGAAAAGAGCATTTCGCTTATTTTAAAGATAAATTTATGACTTGAATTAATGAATTAACAAGAGATTTAAAACTTTCTAATTCACAAATTAAAGAACTTTTTAATTTAAATAATCCAATTAGTAAAGAAGAATTTTCAAATACCTATAATAGGTGACTTGCTAATAATGAAATTTTTTATAAATATGAAGATTTATTTAAAATGGGAAAACGAATTGGTTTAAAAGTAAGTGAAAATGAAAATAAAATACAATTTAATTTTACTCAACAACCAATACCAAAATTTAGATCAGCATTAACAGAAGAAGCAAGAGAAGAAATTTTAAGTCATAAATTAAGTAGTTATATCAAAAAAATAGAATCACTTATATTGGATACTGATGTTCTTATAAAATTTCCATCAGCTTTACAAAATAGAATTAAAATATATTTTCTCGATGATCTTGAAACTAAAGATGATTTTGATACTGAAACACAAAAAGATATAGAAAATACTATAAAATCTCTAGAAGATTTACAAAAAGCTTATCCAAACGAAATAGGAGAATTAGTAAATAAGAGAATTAATAATTTAATACAAAAATTGAAAAATGAAATAAATAAAAAATAATATAATTATTGATAAATGAAATAAATAAAAAATAATATAATTATTGATAAAGTAACTTATTTATAATATTTTATTTATTATATTTCTCATAAAATTCTTTTCTAAACTTTTCAAATCTTCACTCAATAATTGCAATTCTTGCTTTTTTTGCTAAGTTAATCAAAAAGTATAAATTGTGATAAGAAAGTAAGTGCATTCATAAAATCTCATTTTCTAGAATTAGATGTCTTAGATATCATAAGCTATAAGTAGTACAAACTTTACAATCACAAGTTTTATCAAGTAATTCGCTACTTAATTTATATTGTTCATTTTTTACTTTTATATTTCAAGTACTTGAAAAAGCTAGTCAGTGTCTTCCTACACGAGTTGGTAATACACAATCAAACATATCAATTCATCTAGCAATTCATTCTATAAGGTCTTCAGGAGTTCAAACTCACATTAGGTATACTGGTTTTTGTATGTCTCATAAAGTATCTGAGACTACATCAATTATCCTATACATATTTTCTTTTGTTTCTCATACACTAAGTCAACCTATTGCAATTCATGGTAAATCTAGGTTTTTTATAAAATTTGTTGATTCAATTCTTAAATCATCATAAATTACTCATTGAATAATAGGGAATAGTGCTTGAGGGTGAAGTCAATTTTCTATTCTTTTTTCATTGTTTTTTAGATGTTGCTCTTTACTTCTTATTGCCCATCTGTGAGTTCTATCCATAGCTTTTTTAGCATATTCTTTACTACTATCGCCAGGAGCACATTCATCAAAAGCCATAATTATATCAGCTCACAGATTATCTTGTATATCCATTACTTTTTCAGGAGTAAAAAAGTGTTTACTTCAATCTATATAACTTCTAAAATGTACTCAATCTTCAGTGATTTTAACAAGACTTTGAGAATTGGTACCGGTACCTTTTTTACCTTTTTTATCTGGTACCGGTACCTTTAAAGGTCTCTTTAAATTACCCAATGAAAAAACCTGAAATCATCAACTATCTGTTAATATAGGTTTATCATAATTTTGAAATTTATGTACTCATCAAAAATATTTAATAACTTCATCTCAGGGTCTTAAATATAGATGATAAGTGTTATTTAATATAATCTGAGCTCACATATTATCTAAATCCTCACGGGTTATAGTTTTTACAGTAGCTTTTGTTCAAACAGGCATAAAAATAGGAGTTTCTATATCTCAGTGAGCAGTACTGAAAACTCCTGCTTTTGCTTTTCAATCTTTTGCTATTAAATTAAATTCAAACATATTTTAATAATTTGGTTCTATAACATTTTTTCATTCTTCTTTTATCATTCCTTTTAACATTTCTTCATTCTCTTTCTTTTTTTCACTTCTTTCATTTTTTTGAGTGTTTGTAAAATATCTATGATTCCATAAAAAATCTAGAGAAGAATGATGCCAGTCAGGGGCTTTTATTTTTATTTTTTTAATAGTTTCAAGTTCTTTTTTTAGTTTTTCTCATTTTAAGAAAAAATCATCTCTTCATAAATTATCTAAATCTGAATCTTTTATTATTTTTTCTAGTATATTTGAAGGAGTACTATAATTTGGGTCAGTAGATAGAATAAGTTTTTCAATTATTTTGATTTTTTCTATAGAATAAAATTTTGATTTTAAATAATTTTGCGCAATTTTTGCTCATATATATTCATTATTTTCATATTGGATTGTAAATCAAGCATCATGAAAAAGTCATGCTAATGCTAATACCTCTATATCTTCATTTGTAAGTCATTCTTTTTCTCCTAGATATACAGCTCTAGTCATTACATCCAAAGCATGTTCATACTGGTGATAATATAGATTTTCTAATGGCATAAGTATAGAGTTTACATATTTTTTTGCATCAGTTATAATTTTATTATCTTGCATTTTTATTTATAAAGGAATAAGTATAAATTTGAGAATTAGTAATTATTAATTAACTATTTTCACTACATCATTATATGTTACTATTATACTCAAAAAAATCAAAAGTACAAAAAAACTTAGATGAATTAATCATTCTATATGTGGAGGAATTCATTTTTTTCAAGTTACTTTTCTTATAATCTCATTTATAGTCATAAAAAGAAATCTTCATCAATCTAGAGCTGGTATAGGAAGCAAGTTAAATACTCATAAATTTATACTTATTAAAGATGCTAAAATTAAAATTATTGAAAATCATCATTTCATAGCATCATTAACTACTGAAATTATTCAAACAGGTCAGCTCATACTTTCTACAGCCTCTTCTCTTTCTTTTTTTGTATTTGGAAATGTTAGTTTTGAAACCAAAGTTCAAAGGGCTTTAAATGTAAGCAAAGATTCATTGTAAACTTCTTTTGAAGCAATTAAAAAAGATTTAGGTAAATTATATTGATATTCAAATTCTTTATTGTATTTTATATTTGGAGCTAGATATGATCATATTTTTCAATCTGTTCAAATTTTTATATTAATATTTTCTTTTTTTCATTTCCTATCTATTTCAAAAATTAATTCTTTTCAACTACTCTTAGAAATTAGGTTTTTTACCTCATCAGAATTAGTTACTGTATTTCAGTCTATTTTTAAAAGTAAATCATCATTTTTAATACCACTTTTATCTGCTAATGATCAAGTTAGAGGATAAAGATAAATTCATGGATTTTCTATTAAAAGTCATTTTTCTATAGATTGTTCTATAGTTGGAAACATCATTATATCAAGATTTGTAGCTATCTTATCATTGATTCATATAGGTTTTACTCATACAGTAAATAAAATAGTAAATATAATTATAGCAAACAAAAAATTCATAAAAACTCAAGCCAATATAATTATACTTTGTTGCCAATAAGATTTATTTACTAGATTGTCTTTATCTTGATTTTTATTTAATTCAATTAGTAATTTTTTTCTGTCATCTTCAGAAATTGAATTTCATAATTTATCAAAAATTTCTATATCGCTTTCTAATATTTGTTTTAATTCTTCTTGAGGATATGATTTCTTATCTTTATCATAAATCAAAAAATAATTTAAGTTTTCTCATTTTAATCTCACAAATCATCAGATAGGGAACCAGTTTAAAGTATATTCTGTTCAATGTTTATCTTTCCAAAGTTTTTTTGCTTTTGGAGGTATTCCAAGTCCAAATTCATAAACTTTTACTCAAAAAATACGAGCAGTTTTAAAATGCCCAAATTCGTGGACTAAAACTATTACAGAAAACATTACTAGGGCTACAATTATTCAAAGGAACATAAATTTTAGATTAAAGATAATTATATTTTCTCCACAAACTCATTTATACTTTTTATTTTGATTATTTCAATTTTAAAATTTCATTTTAACTCATTATCTGGAATATAGATTTTTTTAAATCAAAGTTTTTCAGCCTCTTTGATTCTTTTTTCTAGGTGTAATACATTTTTGATACTTCAAGTAAGGGAAATCTCTCAGATAAAAATACTATCTCTAGGAATTGTTTTGTTTTGTTTGCTAGAGATTATTGCTCAGGCTAGACTCAAATCTATACTAGGTTCTTCTATCCTTAATCATCTGGCTATATTTAAGTATACATCAGATGAGTCAAGCTTAATTTTTGTGTATTTACTTATAATTGCTATAAGCATATCAAGTTTAGAATTATTTAATCATCTTACACTTCTTTTTGGATAACCAAATTTTGTATTGTTTGTTAGTGCTTCACACTCTATTAGAATTGGTCTACTTCACTCCATTGTTATACTCAGACTAGAGCCAATTATAGGAGTTTTTTCTTTGTTATCTATAAGTTCAAGTCATGGATTTTTTAGATCTATTAATCATTCTTCTCACATTTTAAATATTGCAATTTCGCTACTACTTCCGAATCTATTTTTTATACATCTAAGTATTCTTATATCTTCAAATCTTTCTCATTCAAAAAATAAAACTGTATCAACAAGGTGTTCAAGTATTTTTGGTCAAGCCAAGTTTCAATCTTTGGTAACATGTCCAATTATAACAGTTGCAATGTTATTTTTCTTTGCAAAACCTTGTAGTTTTTCTGAGATATATTTTACTTGATTTATACTTCCAGAACTTCAAGTAACCTCATCACTATTTAGTACACTTATCGAGTCAATTATAAGTAATTCAGGGAGATTTCATTTGATTGTTTCTAGTATATTTTCTAAATTATTTTCACATAAAATAGATAATTTCTCTCATTTTATTCCAAGTCTATTTGCTCTTGATGTCAATTGTCAAATAGTTTCTTCTCCAGATACATAAATAATTTGTTTATCTACAAATGTTGCTAACTGTAAACTAAGAGTTGATTTTCAAACTCATGGTTCACCCGACAAAAGTATCAGAGATCAGGGAACTATTCATCCCCCGAGGACATTATTTAACTCTTCTGATTTTGTGATAATCCTTTCTTCACTATCTTTTAAATTACCAATTTTATCCAGTTCTTTTTTCTCTGCTTTATTCTTTCATTTTGTTTTTGTTTCCTTAAATTCTACGACTGTATTCCATTCTTTACAAAAATTACATTGTCATTGCCGTTTTATAAATTCGTTACCGCAGTTGTTGCAAATGTACATAATTTAATAATTAGTATATAAACTGTACATATTATATTGAAAAATTTTGAAACGCAAAAAAATAATTAGTAAATTTATGAAATTTAAGTCAGAGAGTTTATTTAAAAAACAGAGAATTAACTTGACAAATCCAAAATAATCTATATAAAATTATACTAATTATTAGTTTTATATAAATTTAAAAAAATTAATGAGATTGAAATTTAATTAATATAAATAAAGATAATATCAAGAGAATAATATAAGAAGTTCTAAAATAGATTAAAATTTATAAAATTAAAAATGCAAATATTTAAATCTTGAATTGAAAAAGTAGATAAGATATTGAAAGCTATTATTGATTGAAAAGTCCATATTCAGTCTTCTTGAGAAGAAATATATAATAAAGAAAATATATTAAATACTATTAATGAAATAAAATTGAGAATTTTATGAGTTATAGAAATAGATTCTACAGAAAAAGAGTTAAAATTTCTGATAGGAGAGTATTTTGAAAATCAAAAAAATAAAAGAGAACTAAGAAAAATCTGAATAAAAATTATTAGATTGATTTATAGAATAAAATCATCTTATAATAAATCAAATTGAGAATTAAAAAAAGTTAATTTATCAGATGATGTAAAATGTTTGGTTAAATCATACTATAGTACTGAAGAAAATTGAAATTTGATTGAATCTCTTCTTTTAGAGAGATTAATTATAGATTCTACTGAAGATAAACAAACTGAAATAATAATAACTCCAGATTTACTTGACCATAAAAAAATAGATTTTATTTTAAGAACATTACTAGATGAAATAGATTTAAAAATATGAACTCAGGTAACTTTTACAAATAGGTCACATAAATTAAGAAAATGTATAGAAACTGAAAATCTTGCTTGTGAAGTAGATAGACCAACTTTAAATAATCCTTATGAACAAGAACATTATAGAAAAATAAAATTAGATGAATTAAAATCATTATTTTCTCCTGATATAATAGCATTTATTTCAATTAATACAAAATTTTGAGATGATTTATGTTGAAGTGATAAATTGAAATTAAAAAGAAAATTCACAAGTAATTTTTGAAAAAATAATGTATGATATTTACAGAATTTTTTAAAAGATTTTGAAAAAGAATTATTTAGAGATATTTCACTTTGATATTTGACAGCTTCAAAAGAAATATGAAATTTTATAAAAAATTGAAGTTTAAAAAAAGAATTATATATCCCAGATTCACTATATAAAATTAATTTTGGTAAATATGATAAAAATAATTCTAGTATAAATGTGAGAATACAATATGAATGATTTATTTTAGCTGATATTACCTATTTTATAACAAATAAGGCTATGAAAAAAAATAAAGATACTACTATAATAATGAAAAAAAGATGATTAAAAGAAAAGAAATAGTAATTTTTATCTTTTAATTTTATAAAAATTTGCAAAATTAAAGTTTTAAATATAATAATCAAGTTAAAAAGATTAGCATATGCCTCGGTGGTGGAATTGGTAGACACGCGGGACTCAAAATCCCGTTCTAGCAATAGAGTGCGAGTTCGATTCTCGCCCGGGGCACCATTCTTCGCTTTACGAGCTTCTAATGGCACAGCCAAAAAAATAATAAATAAATTTAGTTTATGAATATCCAAGATTTATTAAAACAATCTCGTGAAATTTGGGGTAATGAAAACTTGAATTTATCTCAGATAATAATTAGAATGTGAAAAGTATTTTGAGATTTATGTAGATGGGAAAGAGATGCTATAAAAGATAAAGATGTTCATACAGATGATGATTTAAAAAAAGAATTAGGTAATATTATATTTTCAACAATTAGATGGTGTGATGATTTAGGATATGATCCTGAAGAATGTATAGATATAGCAAAGAATGCTCAAAAAAGATTTAATAAACAAAAAAACTAGAAATTAATTTCTAGTTTTTTTGTTTACTATAAATCATAAATCTATATCTTAGATTATTTTCTTCATGTATAGTTCATTTAGATTCTACTTGAAAATCTTCTAAATCTAAAACAACAAAAGTATCACAATCAAAATCTCAATCAATTTCAGTTAGATAGATTTTATCTAAATTTGGATGTTTTAGAGCTTGATTATAAATCATTGCTCATCAAATTATAAAGATATTTTCAATGTTATCTTTTTTTTCAAGTTCTTCTAGTGCATTATCAAGTGATTTATAATACAATACAAAATCATCGATTTTAGAATTTGAACTTTCTTGTTTTAGTGTAGAGCTAATTACACAATTTACTCTATCAGGAAGGGGTTTATATTTAGTTGGTATTGATTCCCAAGTTTTTCTTCACATAATCACAGCATTATGTTTTCATAAATCCTTAGTTTTTGTTGTAGTTTCTTTAAAGTATTTCATATCAGCATTTATTTTCCATGCTAGATCATTATTTTTTCAGATTCAGTTTTTGTTATCAACTGCAAGGATAATAGAAAATTTTTTCATAAATAAAAAGATATCATATAATAATATCATTATATAATATCTTTAATAAAATCAAATGAAATTTTAACTAAAAATCAAATATATTTTTACCATTGAAGAATATTCTGCTAATTCAGGATGTTCTATAATTATTTTCATAGATAAATCAGATGATAATTCTAGTATTTTTCCAACTAATACAAACACTGTTCATACATAAACTGACCAATATAATAATTGGTAATTTGTTTTCTTTTTAGGTTCAAATAGTTTAAACATATATAAAAATTAATTAATAATACATATAGATTGTATCATATTAATTTTTAATATGCAAATTTTCGAGAGTATTTTTTTATACTGCAATTGCTGCTTTTATAGCAGGATGACTTTCATATCATACAAGTTCAAAATCTTCATATTTAAAAGAAAATATATCTTTCACTAGTGGATTTATTTTTAATGTTGGTAATTTTAAAGGTGTTCTTGATAATTGTTCTTTAACTTGTTCAAAATGATTATTGTATATATGAGTATCTCATATAGTATGCACGAAATCTCAATATTCTAAATTGCATACAGAAGCTATCATCATAGTTAATACTGAATAAGATGCTATATTGAAAGGAACTCATAAAAAAGTATCAGCTGATCTTTGATATAACTGACAACTAAGTTTTCAATTTACAACATAAAATTGAAAAAGTGTATGACAAGGAGGAAGTCATGACTTTGCCATTTCTTCTATTTCTGTTGGATTCCAAGCAGAAACAATCATTCTCCTACTATCGGGAGTATTTTTTATTTGATTAATTATATTTGTTATTTGATCAATTCAACCAAAATCTCTCCATTGTTTACCATAAACTGGTCCAAGTTCTCACCATTTTTTAGCAAATTCATCATCAGTTTTTATTTTTTCTATATATTCATTCATTTTTTCTTGCCAAATTTCACTATATTTTGGATATTGTGATTCTAAATTATTGGCTTTTAAATATGCTTGATAAGGCCATTCGTTCCATATTTTTACTCAGTTTTTTACAAGATATTGTATGTTTGTATCTCAGGCCAAAAACCATATAAGTTCATAAATTATTCATTTTAAAAACATTTTTTTTGTAGTAAGTAGTGGAAATCACTTACTTAGATCAAATCTCATTTGATAACCAAATACATTTTTTGTACCAACTCAGGTTCTGTCTGCTTTATCTGTTCAATTTATTATTATATGCTCAAGTAAGTCTAGATATTGTCTCATAAGAATAATTTAAATTAATAAAATATAAAACTATAATAGTTATTTTTATTAAAAAGTAAAAATAACTTGAAATTTTTGTTTTAAAAATATACTTGTATAAAGTTTATTTTGTTTAATTATTATTTTATGGTGGATATTATTATATGATATATTTATTTTGTGGTGGATATTATATTACATATACCAGATTTACAAGATTTTCAGGAATTATTTAGTATTCCAGGATTATTAGCATTGAGTAATATAATTATTATAGACATAGTTATGAGTTGAGATAATGCTATAGTTATATGAATGGCAACAAGAAACTTACCTGAAAAATTAAGAAAAAAAGCAATTATGGTAGGTATAGCTTTAGCTACAGTTATGAGAATATGATTTGCTTTATTTGCAACTATACTTTTATGAATAACTTGACTTAGATTTGCTTGATGAGTATTACTATTGTATGTTGTTTGGAAATTTTATAAAGAACTTAGAAATTGATGACATCATGAAGAAGGTATAAATAATGTTAAAGAAATTTGATTTATGACTGCAATTTATACTATAATAATTGCAGATGTTTCAATGAGTTTGGATAATGTTTTAGCAGTTGCTTGAGCTTCTCATGGTAATATCGTAACTCTTTGAATTTGACTTGTTTTTTCAATTATACTTATGGCTTTTGCTTCTAATTATATAGCAAAAAGTTTAAATAAATATCCAATCATTCAATGGATTTGATTACTTGTAATACTTTTTGTTGCAATTGAAATGCTTATAAAATGAACTCCAGATATAGAAAATAAAATACATGTAAATAATTTATTCCCATTTTTTATTTTTATAACTTCTTTAGTTTTTGTATTTTTACATCAAAAATATGTGAAAGCAATTAATGAAGCAAACCTTAGAAAATATATAGAAAATAATTATTTAAAGATAATTGTTAGTTTCTTGTTAATTATATTTCTTTTTGTTAATTTATGAGAAACAATTAATTCATATATTAATCATCATGAAGTGATTTTATATTCTATAAATTTGATTCTTTTATTTATATTTTTAGAAGTGATTAGTGTATTAAAAATTAAAATACCAAAAAAAGAGATAAATAAAATTGACAATTATTAAAATAAATCTACTATTAAAACAAGATTTGATTTGCAGATTGTAACATCAAGTGCAACTCTTGAGAATTACTAGATAGATATATTATAATTAAAAATTAGATAATACTAAAATTTAATTTAAAGTTTTGTTGCACTGCTCTTTAAAAACCTCGTTAGGAGTTTTCCAGTTTAAACA
>DHWA01000005.1 GCA_002412935.1 Patescibacteria group bacterium UBA5194
ATAGTGTCATTTCAAGCATATTTCAAAAAATTTCATATAATATTATGAATAAGTTGTTTAAATAGATTTTTATCCAATTCAAGTTTTAAATCAGTTAATCATGTAATTTTTATTCTTTGATTATTTACTTCTAGTTTTTTCTTATGTGTATTTGATAATTCTTTTAATATATTAACCAAATTTTCTTCATTTAACTTAACTTTTAATTCTTCATTATCAAATTTTTCATAATCCATTATCATATTTACTAGACTTATAAGTCTTTTCATCTCTTCAATTATTGAAGAAAGAGTTTTATCATCAAGCTTAATAACTCAATCTGAAATTCATTCTAAATAACATTGGATTGATGTAATAGGAGTTTTTAATTCATGACTAATATCAGCCATCAATTTATTTTTTATATTTTCTTGTAAATTAACTTTTCTATTTAAATCATTTATAGCTCATATGAGTAATCAAATCTCGTCTTTTTTTGTATAAATTATTTCTGGATTTTTCTTTTTATTTAGATCTAAATCCTTTATAATCCTTGTTATATTTTTTATTGGAAATATTGTCCTTCTTACAAAAAATCATATTCAAATAGCTATAAATATTATTGCAATAATATTTGTAAAAATAATAGAAAATAAAAGTTTATTTAAAAAAATATATTCTAATGATTTTTTATCTTTTGCTTTTTCTAAAACTTTTGAAAAATTGTCTGTTGGAATTATTTCTTCAATATATTTTGGAGTTAATCAGCTTTTTATCAAGTAATTTATTACTATATCTCTATTTTTTTCTTTTTCCAAAGAAATCTTTCAATTATTTGTTTCAAGTAAATCAAAAAATTCTACCTCAGTATCACTAAATATATCATCAATTTCATCAGAAGTCTGTCTAGCTATTATATTATTTATATAATCGAGAGTAATTTCACTTCTAACCTTCATATTTTCAGCTAGATATATTTTTAGATAAACACTATAAAAAGTATAAAAAGCTAGTATATTTGTTATTGCAATAAAAAAAATACTTATTAAAAATACTATCAGAAATTTTTTGGATAAAGACATTATTAGAATTTAGAATTTAGAATTTAGAATTTAGAATTTAGAATATTATTTTTCCTATATTCTATATTCTGTATTCTATTTGCTATATTTTATCCAAATCTTTTATAAAATCAAAAAAATGATTTAAAACTTGATTTTTGGTTATTTTAAAGTATATTTCTACAATATTTTTTAAATAATAATGTTATGAGCATAACAGTTAAAAAAAATTTCTTGGTTTTTTTAATAATATTAACATTTATTTGATACTCTATTTATTTAAATATTTATCCTGAAAAATTTAAAGAAACCGAGAGTAATTATCCCATAATTTGAAAAATTAATTCAGTTTTAATAACAATTTGAACTTATTTAACTTGAAAGACTACAGATATTTCAGATAAATCTAAAGAATTATATAATTCTCAAATAGATCCAATTATAACTGAAACAAAATGAAAAATAGATAATGTCAGAAAAACTTTATCTTGAGCAGAGGAAACTGTGAATAAAGCAACTAAGGTAATAGAAAAATGAAAAGAAACTCTAGATGAAGCAAGTAATGTTATAGTTGATATAAATAAAATATGAAATTGAATAATGAATAGTGTAAATACATGAGCTATGCAGTAAATAGAAAAAAAATCACTAAATTTAAATTTAGTGATTTTTTAGGTTTCTGTTTATTAATATAGATATATTGTACAACAATTAAGACCTACTTTATTTTCTCACCAAACTGATGCTGCTGTCGCAACTTTACCACCTCAACAAGCCGCTGATGAAGCATCTGTAGTTGTCCAACTACAATCTTTAAGTCATACATTACTATATCATTCACTTGGCCAACTAGTTTTACAAGATGTACCTATACAAACTGTAGTTCAAGTAACTTTAGCAAAGCTCGGACTAGACGTTGTTTCAACTGCCTGATTAAGATGATATCAATCAGTAGTATGAGCAATATATGCTGAGTTAACCAAAATTGCACCAGTAGCAGTTATTCCAATTCCCCAAGCACCTAAATGTTTGAATAATACGGTTGGTGTTGTAACAGTGGTTGCATAATCTGAAGTGTATGCTGTATTAACCAAAATTGCACCAGTAGCAGTTCTCCCAATTCCCCAAGCACCTAAATGTTTGAATAATACGGTTGGTGTTGTAACAGTTACAGCACTTCAAGTTATATTAACAGGAGCAGTTCATGTTTTAATATTAGCCGGATTTATTGCTTTAAGTAGTGTCCCTGTTCATATAAAATTTGGAGATGTTATACTTCAAGTTGCTATCAAATTATTTCAACTTATAGTCAATACCTTAGTATTTCATGCATCTAAACCTAAGCTTTCTGCTTTTTTAACTACT
Source organism: Patescibacteria group bacterium UBA5194 (assembly GCA_002412935.1). Classification (GTDB taxonomy): domain Bacteria; phylum Patescibacteriota; class Gracilibacteria; order BD1-5; family UBA6164; genus Altimarinus. The sequence goes on from DHWA01000005.1 coordinate 2,406, forward strand.
CAGTTAGTAGATCAAGTATTTACCAAAATATTAGTAAAATACTTCATAAATAATCCTCATGCAGTTTCTCAAGTTGGTGTAGAGCTTGGAAAAGTTACAGCAAAAACTGTAAATGTTCAAACTAAAAATGTTATTGCTATAGCATGTATAGACGTAGTTCTTAGTAAATCTTTAAAATATTTGTTCATATTTTTAAAATTAAGATATAAATATTATTTTTTAATAATTCTAGGAGGGTTTTTCTGAGTATCACTATCATACT
>DHWA01000015.1 GCA_002412935.1 Patescibacteria group bacterium UBA5194
GAAAATATTTAAAACCAACTGAGGTAGCTTTTACTGTTACTGATTTTCTTGAAAAATACTTTACAAATATGATGGATTATAAATTTACATCACTTGTAGAAGAAGATTTTGATAAAGTAGCAACTTGAAAAGAAAAATATCAAACAATGCTTTCAAATTTTTGGGAATGAAGTCTAAAAAAAGATCTTGAAAATGCAGGTGAAAATGCTGAAAAAGTTATAGAAATGGTTGGTAAAGCTTGTCCTGAATGTGGAAAGGATTTAGTTTATAAATACAGTAAAACAGGTAAATTTATCGGTTGTACTTGATACCCAGAATGTAAATACATAGAAAGAACAGAAAATGATAATGCCTGACTTGAAGCATTAAAAGAAAAATACGAATGAAAACCATGTCCAGAATGAGGTACTATAGTTGTTAAATTCGGTAGATTTGGTCCATTTTTAGCTAGTTCAAATTATCCAGAAGTAAAACGGATAGGGAAGATTAAGTCGGAAAAAGATGAAATACTAGAAGAAATAGTAAAAGAAAAATGACTTTTAATTGACCAAGAAAGTGGGGAAGAACTTGTAATAAAAAACTCTAAAAGAGGACCTTTTCTAGCAGCAAAAAAATATCCAGAAGTAAAAATAGCAAAACCAATTCCAAAAGAAGTTTGGGATGAATTAAAAGTAAGGATGATGAAAGGTGAGGAAGAGAATGGAGAGGTGTAAAAATATATTAGAAGAAAGTAAATATAAGTTTAGATAAAATATAGTTAGGTGAAATTCTCTTTTGTAAAAAAAGAATATGTATTTAATTTTATTACTTTTTAATTTTTAATAATAACAAGATGACTAATAATGAACAATTACAAGGAAAAACTAAAAAATGTCCTAAATGTCAGGAAGATATTCAAATTGGAGCAATAAAATGTAAACACTGTGGTGCCGATTTAAGAAATTGGTTTATTAGACACAAAATTTTAACTGGAATTTTGTTTCTTTTTATAATTGGAATTATATGAAATATTGGAAATGATACATCTGATAATTCAAATATATCATTAAGCAATAACATAAATCAGTAAGAAAAAAATACTAATGATGAAACAAAGCAAACTGGAACATTATCGCAAAAAAATGCTATTAGAAAAGCAAAATCTTACTTGGATATGTCAGGTTTTTCAAGAGATGGTTTAATAAAACAATTAGAATTTGAAAAGTTTTCTAATGAAGATGCTATTTATGCATTAGATAATATTAATACCGATTGGAATAAACAAGCTGAAAGAAAAGCAAAATCTTACTTGGACATGTCAGGTTTTTCAAGAGATAGCTTAATAAAACAATTAGAATTTGAATGATTTACAAATGAACAAGCTACTTATGGAGTAAATGCAATAGGGCTATAACAAAAAATCACACTTTTTTAGTAAGAAAAAATATTAAAAATAATTTCCCAAAAATTATGCCAGATTCTAAACAAATAATCTTTTATAAATCTCAAACTTGAAATATAAAAATAAATGTTTTTTTGAAAGATGAAATGCTTTGGTTATCACAAAAAATGATGGCTGAACTTTTTTGAGTTCAAGAAAATAATATAACTTATCACATAAAAGAAATCTATAGCTCTTGAGAATTAGATAGTAACTCAACTACTCAAAAAATTTGAGTAGTTCAAAAAGAGTGAAATAGAGAAGTAAAAAGAAATATTGATTTTTATAATCTTGATGTAATAATTGCAGTTTGATATAGAGTAAATTCAAAACAGGCAACTCAGTTTAGAATTTGGGCAACAAATGTATTAAAAGAGTTCATTATAAAAGGTTTTGTAATGGATGATGAAAGACTAAAAAATTGAGATAAATTCTGAAAAAAATACTTTGAAGAATTGCTTGAAAGAATAAGAGATATTAGAACGAGTGAAAGAATATTTTACCAAAAACTTACTGATTTATATTCTCTGAGTGCTGATTATGATAAAGATAGTGAAATAACAAAACAATTTTTTGCCACTATTCAAAATAAACTTCATTATGCAATATCTGGAAATACAGCAGCAGAAATAATTTATGATAGAGTAGATTCAGAGAAAGAAAATATGTGATTAAAAAGCTGGAGAGATAGTCCAAAATGAAAAATAATGAAAAGTGATGTGAGTATTGCAAAAAATTATTTAGATGAAAAAGAAATAAAAACTTTAAATTTACTTGTAAATGCATATCTTGATATTGCTGAAATGCAAGCAATGGATGAACAAATTATAACTATGCAAGATTGGAAAGAAAGAATTGATGATTTTCTAAAATGAGCGAGAAAAAATATTTTACTTGATGCTGGAAAAATAACAGCAAAACTAGCAAAGGAAAAAGCAGAAAAAGAGTATGATAAATTTAAACCAAAACAAGATTTATTATACAAAAATGATTTTGATTTATTGCTTGAAGAATTAAAACAAAAGAAATTAAAGTAAATATTTTAGAAATTCCTTCTTCCTGAGAATTGAAATACTTTTCTTGAATTGATTGAAAAAGTTTAAAAAATATTTCATAAAATAAAATATGAGATATAAAATGAAATATACTTAAAAGTGATTGCTGACATTGAGGTTGTACTTATTCTAAAGAAAATAGATAAAAATAATTAATTAACTTTTTTTTCTCTATTATACAAGTAAAAAATCACTCAAGCTATACTTCAAAAAAGATGTCATATAAGACTTATTCATGGCATAAATCATATACCTATATTTATAACTATAGCTGTTATTCATCACTTATATTCAGGATTATTTTTATTGTAGAGTTCCAATGTAAAATATGTTAAAATAGCCATACAAAAACCACTTATTCATATAGTATTTCATGAAGTAAATAAAAATAAAGAAATTCAAACAAAAATAGTATTAAATATAAAAAATATAATAAATTTTCTTTTTCAGATTAAATCTTCCAATCAATTTCAGAATATATAAATAAATAATGAATTAAAAACAAAATGAATTATCCCTCAATGTAAAAATTGATATAATAAAAATTGAACCAAAACCATTTGATACATAGATTCTGACAAAAAGGCATGATTTATACCGAAATTTGTTAATCCATGAATAAAATAAGTTAGAGCTGTTATTACGGCAGATATAATAATAAGTATATTTGAAATAGTCATATTTATTTACTTAATTTAATAAAATAATAAATTCAAACAATAAACATAGGAAATGTTAGAATCTCTCACATAGTTAAAAATCAGAATAGATATCAGATTTGTGGATCAGGAGTTCTAAAAAACATCTCTACATAAATCCTAAAAATAGAATAAAACACTAAAAAAAGTGAAGCTACTTGTCAATCTTTTATAGGAAAAAGTGAATAGTATTTTTTTTGAGTTATAATGTTTAATACATTTTTCCCCATATTTTGTATTTTATGTTCTATATTTTTTTGTCTGTAAAAATAGTGTAAGATTAAAAACAATACGACTCATTCTAAAATAGCTTCAAGTAAAGGAGAAGGGAAATATCAAACAGAATTTATATAAACAGCAAAAGGTCAATCATAAGGACTATATCAAAGTAGTTCTTTATTGAGGTAATTTCATAATCTTCATAATCATAATCATACAGGTAGACTTCTACAGACTTCATCAGTAAGCTTTAAAAATGCTTTAGAAGTTTGTGGATTTAATTCAAGTTTATTATTCAATATTGATTTCTTATACTTTTTAGCAAAAAAATACATAGCTAAAATAACTCAAATTGCTCAACCATGAAAACTCATTCATCATTCCCAAATTTTGAATAAATTAGAAGGATTATTTATATAAAAAATGAGATCATAAAACAATATATAACCTATTCTTCATCATAAAATTACTCAAATAAATGTAAATAAAAGTAAGTCATCCATCTTTTTATGACTCAATTTTAATCACCTTTTTACAATTATATATGAAAATATAAATCAAAGCACATACATAAGTCAATAGTATGTTGGTGCAATAGTTAATCAAAAAAAATGTATTTTAAAGATATACATAACAATTATTTATTAATTTAAAAAATGTTATTATTTTCCTTTTATTTTCAGGTTTATTATCAATTTCTAATATTGTTTTTACTTGACAATATACTTATTTATAAAAAAGTAATCAAAATATTTGACAATATATAAAATATGTTGCATAATTTATATGAGATAATTAATTACACACAAATTAATTTAAATGTCAAAATATATAATTTAGTAATTAAAACTAATTATATACAAAAACAATTTAAATAAAAATTATTTCTAAAAAAAAGATTATGAAAACAACTATAAAGAAAACCATATCAGCACTTCTGATATGACTAGTAATTATCCCCCCCGATATTACTAGGTCGGCCAGTCAAGAAATAATCTATCCTTTACAACAAGTTGCAAAACTTGAATGTAGATATGAAAAATTTGCAGATCTTGATAGTGCTTGTAAAGAGAATTTAAAAATTCTTAAAACAAGTGATTATCAAAAATATGCAGATTCAAATGATTGATATAATGAATACACCAGAAGATATACTGTTTTATGGTGATCATCATATACATATTGATGGGATATGTGAAATGGATGACATATGTGAGTAGATATAGCAACTTCAGAATGAACTCCAGTTTATGCAATGGCTGATTGAGAAGTCATTATTGCTCAAAATAAACTTGATTATTGAAATCTTATAACTATAAAACATACTATAAATTGAAAAAAGATAGTTTCAAGTTACGCTCATTTATCAAAGATAGATATGAAAGTATGAGAAAAAGTTAGAGCTTGAGATAAAATATGAGAAGTTTGAAGTACATGAAATTCTACTTGAAACCATTTACATTTTCAAATAGATATTGCTACACAAAATTCTCCAGCTTATTATACCTATGATTCATGTCCTTATACATATAACGATATAATAAATAACTGAAAATGTTTTTCAGATTTACAAAATTTAACTGTTGATCCTTTAGCTTTTTTAGAAACTTCTTGAACAATTTTAAATAATATTACTATAAAAGAAGTTATTATAAAAAAAGTATCTAATAGTTCTACAACTAATCAAAGCAAATGAAATACAAGTAATATATTTAATACTCCAGTTTATTTAGATTCTTCTTCTAATGATATTATTGAAGTACAAAATATATACAAAAATTTATGATATTATAATTGAGCGATAGATTGAAATTATAATTCTATATTGCAAGATATAATAAAATATCAATTAGATAAAAAAATAATTGCTAGTACATCTGATGATTGAGCATGATATTTTGGACCTAAAACTAGAGCTCAAACTAAAATTGATTACAATAATTATTTAACTTCATCAAAAAATACAAATATAAATACTAATAATACTAATATAACAACAGAAGTAGCATCTTGAGTTCAAAAAGTTGAAAAAATTAGTAGGGAATGAATGTTAACAAGAGAACAAATTGAAGCAAAAGAAATTGATGAGTTTAAAAGAAAATATGATATACAAATTCAATTCAAAAATATATGAAATAATGTTTGATTATGAGAAAATAAAAGTATTTGAATAAGTATTAAAGATAAAAAATGAAATTGATTTATATGAAATACTCCATATCCAATTACTTTTATGAGTGATACAAGTTTAATTGATGTATTTCCAAGTAAATTTTATAACTTTACGGATTGAAAAAGAGATATAACTGTAACAGGTAAAAAAACATGAAATACTACTCTTTATGTAAAAATGTGAACTAAAACAATTGAAAGTATAAGTTTAAAAGTATTTGATGATAAAAAAGCTTTAAATCCAAAATCTGCAATAGTTTTAGCTAAGTCAAAAGTTATTCTATGAGATAAAAATCTATGAGCTGTAATGTTTAAAGATGATAAATGAACAAGACTTTTAAATCTAAAATATACTTGAGAATTTGATTTAAAAGCTGAATGAAATGCTAAAATATGTGTAAAATCATGAGATATAAAAAATATTAAAGCTATAATAAATAAAACATGTAATGAAAGTGATTATGTTAAAAGTAAAACAATATCATATAAAGACACTGTCTGATGACTTGTTATATTTGACTACAAAGTTTTTGATAATCAGGCTAAAATTAAATTGTACTCATTTAATGAGAAAAAAGATTTAATAGTACTAAATTTAAAATCAGATGCACCTAAATGATTAACAGAGAATTATGCTTACTATGATGACATAATGAATCTTCTTGAGAATAACATTGCAACTTCAGAACTTAAACAATGATATTTCCTAGAAAAAAGAGCTATGACTGAAAAAGAAAGTATAACTTGGATTAAAAATACACTTTTATCAATAAAAAAAGATACAGTTGATAAAAATATAATAGCAATAATTGATTCAAAGTTAGAAACATTAAATAAAGAAAATGTAAGCGCTTTTACATCTATAACAAGAAAAGATTTCTTAGATAAAGCTTATAAATATTTAGTCTTTAATAAATCTCCTCAAGTTTCAATAACTTATAGAGATTTAGAAAAAGAAGATAATAAAAAAGCAAATACAATATTTGATAAAACAAATACATGGAAAGATAAATTTGGTGAAAATTATTACCAACCAAACCAAAATATTACTAGGTGAGAATGAGCTTATGTAATATCCCTAGCAATAGATAAAACCAAGAATTCTACTTTAACTTTATGAAAATAATTGATGTAACAAAAAACAAAAACAAATTTAATTTTATAATAATAAAAATATGAGAACAAGAGAAATACAAACTTTAAGTCCTTCAATTGGATTACAAAATACACAAGATAGATTAAGTAAAGATACTAAAAATTCATTAATTGAATTTAACAAAAGATGAATAAGTTTATTAGAAAATCCATTAGCTGAATATGGAAATGAAGCACTTAGTGTACTTAATATGAAAAATACAACTAAAGATGAAGAAATAAGTATCAACTTAGGTCAAATGTTATGACTTTCAAATAAAAAATTATGGGAAATTATTACTAATGATAGAGAAAATAAACAAATAGAAAATATGATATCACCTTTCTGATTACATCTAAATTGAGTAGCTGATGATTATAATTTTAAACAAACAGTTAATGCATAAAAAATATATCTAAAATAAAAAAAGTATGAATTTTAAATTCATACTTTTTTTATTTTAAAACTACAAAACTTGATTTTTTGTTTTTTCAAATATACTAAAAACAATTTATATATAAAATTATTAAGTTTTATGAAAATCCTTAAATTTTGATGAACTTCTTTGGGTAGTTTAGAAATGATACAAAAAACTGCACAGATAGTTACTGAAATAAAAAATACTTCTAAAGAAGATGTCGTAGTTGTAGTATCAGCTATGAGTACAGTAACAAATACTCTTATAGATCTTTGTGACCTAGCAAAAAAATGAGATATAGAATCTGTAATGAATTGAATTAATAAATTAAGAGAAAAACACGAAAATGTAATAATATGAATTTGTTCCAATAACGCTTGTGAAGAACATTTTAACAATATAAAATCTAATTTAGATATATTACATGACATATTTAAATGAGTTACTTTATTATGAGATTTAAGTTCAAAAGATAGAGCTAAAATATTATATTTTTGAGAAATATTATCTTCTATACTTTTATCACTAGCAATCAATAAATTAGGATATGATTCAAGTTTTTATAAATCTGCTGATATAATTATGTGTGAATGAGAATATATGAATTCAGAATACATAAAAAAATTAACCGAAAAAAAAGCTGAATATTTTTTAAAAGAACATAATACTCAAAAAGAAATTCCAGTTATAACTTGATTCTGATGATGAGATGAAAATTGAAATATATATTTATTTGATAGATGATGAAGTGATTATGTAGCAACAATTATATGAAATATATTTGATGCAAATAGTGTAGAAATATGGACAGATGTAGATTGAGTGATGTCAGCTGACCCAAGAATAATCAAAAATCCTATAATTTGGGATGAACTTGATTATTCTGTTAGTGCTGAATTTGCACTTACCTGAGCCAAAGTATTACATCCAAAAACTATTTCTCCAGCCCAAGAAAAAAATATCCCAGTTTATATAAAAAATACTTTTAATCCAAAAGCTCAATGAACTAAAATTTGTAAAAGTAATAAATTATCTTGAATAAAATGAATAAATATTGATAATAATCAAGTTTTGATAACATTTATTGATAACTCAATGATATGATGAATTTGATATTTATATATTGCTATGAAAATAATAAGAGATAATTCAGTAAGTATAGATTCTGTAGCTACTTCTGAGACATCATTCACATTATCTATAAAAGAAAGTGATTTATCTACAAAATTAAAAGATGAATTATATAAATTAAACGATAAGTTTACTATAACTATAGATGTAAATGTAACAAAAATATCTATTGTTTGAGATAATATAAATGATTATAGTGTATTATCTACTTTAGATGATATAAAATTGATTTCTAAATGAGAATTTAATAAAACTTTAACTATTTTTATAAATAAAGTAGAAAAAGATATTATTTTAACTAAACTACATAAAAGTATATTTTGAATTTAATTTATTACTTAAGTATTAATTTATGAGTATAAATATATGAATAGTTTGAGCAACTTGAGCGGTTTGAGTTGAAATGATTAAGTGTCTGTATGATTTAAAAATACCTATTAAAGAGCTTAGACTTTGAGCTTCTCCTGAATCTGCTTGAAATATTTTTAATACACTTTTTTGAGATATTACATTAAAAAAAGTAGATGAAGATTTCTTTGAATGATTAGATTATGCTTTATTTTCAGCTGGGTGAGATAATTCAAAGGCCTTTGCACCAATAGCAAATAAAAAATGAGTTATTGTAATTGATAATTCTTCAGCTTTTAGATATGATGATAATATACCTCTAGTTATACCTGAAATCAATGCAGATTCTATTTGAGATGCTAAAATAATAGCAAATCCAAATTGTACTACTGCAATAGCTTTGATGGCTGTAAATCCAATATACAAAAAATACTGAATAAAAAAAATGATAGTTTCAACTTATCAAGCAACAAGTTGAGCATGAGCAAAATGAATGGAAGAACTTATAGAAAATACAAAAAAATATCTTGCTTGAGAAAAAAGAGAAAATAAAGTTTTTGCATACGATATTGCATTTAATCTAATTCCGCACATAGATACGTTTCAAGAAAATTGATATACAAAAGAAGAAATGAAAGTAACTTGGGAAACTCATAAAATACTTTGAAATAAGGATTTATTAGTTAGTTGTACTGCTGTGAGAATTCCGACTCTGAGAGCTCATAGCGAAAGCATAGTAATTGAAACTGAAAAAAAAGTAGATATAGAAGATATTAAAAAGTTACTTTCTGATTCTCCATGAGTTGATTTAGTTGATGATACCACAAACAAAATCTACCCAATGCCATTAACTGCAGCAAACAAATACAATATTGAAGTTTGAAGAATAAGAAAAAATCTGGTTTTTTGAGATTACTGAGTAGAATTTTTTGTATCTTGAGATCAACTTCTCAGAGGTGCTGCTCTAAATGCAGTTGAAATACTAAAATATATGATTAGTAAATAATTTATTATTTAACAATAAAAACTATGAAATACTTACCAGAATCTTGAGAAAATCTTTTTCAAAGAATTAAAAGACTAGTTAGAGAATATGAACTTGCAAATTGAGCTTGATCTAGTATCAATATAGCAGTTTGAGAACCTGATACTAATCCTCCAGAATTACTTAGACAACTAGTGGCTGAAGAAATTATTAGAGATGTAAATAAAAATCATAACTATTGGGATAATTGAAGCCCAGAATGATTAAATAAAAAAATAATAGAATTAAATACTTGAATAAATGTAGATAATTTTTCTCATTTATCTACTTTATTGATTCCATGAGAAAAACCAATTTTATGACTATTACCAATAGCTTGTTGAGCAAATAGAAATGATTCACCAGTAGAAAATAAATGATATATGAAAAATGCTCCAGCATATGATGTTATGGCTACTTGGTGTGAATATCTATGAGAAGAATCTTATATTTGGCCTATTTATAGTTTTGAAAACTTTAAATTAAAAGTTTCAAATATGCCCATCTGAAAATTACCAAGAATGATATTAACTGTAAAACCAGGGAACCCATGTCCAGTTTGAGCAAGTAAGGAAGAATGGGAAGAAATAATTAACTTTTGTATAACAAATAAAATAAGATTGGTAAATGATTGAGCTTATACTGCTGTAGTTCATAAAAATCATGTAAGTTTAACTTCAGTAGCTGTAGATTATCCTAAATTAGAATGGGCTGAATTATTTTCTATTTCAAAAACTTTTTCAGCTTGTGGATGGAGAATATGAACAATTGTATGAACATGTGATTTTATAAACGAAATAATAAAAATAAAATGAAACACAGATTCATGAATATTTTGACCTGCAGCAGTTTGATTAAATAGATATCTAGAAACTCCTGAAAGCAGGGAAGATAATAAAAAAATAAAAGAAATGTATAAACAAAGAATGGATATTTTAATTCCTATTTTTGAAGATGCATGATTACAATTAGCTTGTCCAAGTGATGCTTGATTTTTTATGTTATTTGATTGTCCTTCATATATAAACTGAGAAAAAATTATGACAGGTGAAGAATTTAATAATAAAATGATTAATACAATTTGACTTGTTTGAGTTCCTTTTGTTTGAAGTGAAATCAATGATAAAAAAGAACAATTTATAAGATATTCAGCTTGTTATGATTCTTTAAAAGAAGAAAATGTAACTAGATTAAAAGATGCTTTAGCGAAAGTAAAAATTACATACTAAATAAATTGCTTAAAATCAAATTATAACATATAATAGATATACATTTTATTTTTTAACATATAAAAAATGTTTGAATTCTTTAAAAAATTATTTTGAGGTAATAGTTGTGAAAACTGTGGTAATCATGATGAAGCAGTAATAACTCCTATTGAAGAAGTTCCTACAGTAACAACAGAAGAAGTAAATATATCTCCAGTTGTAGAAACTGCTAATGAAGAAGTAATAAATACTCCAGTAGCTGTAGAAGAAATAAAAGTTGAAGAAACTATTGCTGCGGCAGAACCAACTGAAACTGTCGAACAAATTGTAACTACTGAAACAGTAGAAACAACAAATACAATTGAAAATAATTGAGAAATTATCCCAGAAGAAGTAAAAATATAATAATATTTATAAATAAAAAAGAGTTAATAATATAAATTAACTCTTTTTTATTTTTTGATTGACAAATATTTTTTTATCCTTATATTTTATAAAATTTATTTTATTAAAATTTATTATTATGACATATAGTTTTTTTGAGAGGTCAGGTTTAGGTGAAGCAATTTTAGGTTGTGATTTAGGTTGTTATTTATCTTTAATTAAACCAACTACAAGAGCTACTGATGAAGTAATAAAAGAAGTTGAAGCAATTATACCTGAAAAATTTAGTGAAACTAATTCTCCATATAACCAACCTATTACTTGAAGTGACAATTGTGTAACAGATAGAAATGGTACAGTATTTATGGATAATGGTAGATGAGATATGATTCCTTGTCCAAATTGTTAAAATACTACTTTAATACAAAAAAAGAAAAAAGTTTGAAACTTTTTTCTTTTTTTGTATTATCTTAAATATATATACTTAAAAATACATTTTTATGAAAATAGCAATTGTAGGATATGGTAGGATGTGAAAACTAGTAGAGGAATATAGTCTAAAAAGATGAAATAAAGTAGCAATAATTATAGATCCATCTAAAAATACAACAATTCAAGATTTACTTAATACTGAATTTGATGTAATTATAGAATTTTCTATTCCTAAAGTAGCTATGGATAATATGAGATTTTATGCAAAAAACAATATGAAAGTTGTTATGGCTACAACTGGTTGGTATGATAAGATTGAAGAAATAAAAACATTGTTTACTAATTCAAATTGAGCTATACTTTGGAGTAGTAACTTTTCTCTATGAGTACATTTATTTTGGAAAATAATTGAAAGTGCTTCAAAAATAATGAATAAAATTGAAGATTATGATGTATTTTGACATGAATTTCATCACAATAAAAAAGCAGATTCTCCATCTGGGACAGCTATTACTACAGCTGAAATAATTTTAAACAATGTAGATAGAAAAAAAACATTAATTACAGAAGAATTATCTCACAGACCTATAAAACCTGAAGAATTACATTTTTCATCAACTAGATGATGAAGTATACCATGAACTCACAGTGTTTATTTTGATTCTTTGTTTGATACAATCAAAATCGAACACACAGCCAGAACTAGAGAATGATTTGCATTATGATCTGTAGTTTGTGCAGAATGGCTAAAAGATAAAACAGGGTATTATGAGATAGGTGACTTTGTGAAAGAATTAGTTTAAAAAATCGTGTCATTCCGGACCTGATCCGGAATCTTTAACAATTCCATAAATAACTTTTATTTTTTAATTATTTATATATGACCACAAAACAACTTTCTTGATTATGGACAGCTTTGGTTACACCTTTCAAAGAGTGAGATTGAATAGATAATGAAATTGATTATGTGGCTCTTGATAGATTATTAAATATGCAAATTGATGCCGAAGTAGATTGAGTATTACTTCTTTGAACAACTTGAGAAAGACCTACATTAACTGAGCAAGAAGAAATAGAATTAATAAAATTTAGTATAAACATTCTCAAATGAAAAACTAAAATAATGGTAAATGCTGGAACTTATTCAACTCTTGATAATATAAAAACAATAAAATATTTAAATAATATTGAAGATATAGATTGATATTTATTAGTAAATCCATATTACAATAAACCAACTCAAACAGGTTTAAAAAAACATTTTATTATTTCTGCCAAACAAACAGATAGAGCTGTTATTCTTTATAATATAAAATGAAGAACAGGAGTAAATTTAGAAACTAATACTTTATTAGATATTATTTCAGAATGTCCAAATGTAGTTTGAGTAAAAGAAGCAAGTTGAGATTTGAATCAAATAAAAGATGTAATAGATAGAACTCCTGAAAACTTTTTAGTTTTTTCTTGAGATGATAGTTTGACATATGATTTAATAAAATTTTGATGAAATTGAGTTATATCTGTTGCATCAAACTCTATTCCAACTGAAATGAAAGAATTTGTAGATTTATGTTTAATTAATGATACTAAAGCAAAAGAAATAAATGAAAAACACTCTGAATTTTTTGATAAAATTTTCATACAAACAAACCCACTTCCAACAAAAACTTTACTAGCAAGTAAATGAATTATAAAAGAAGAGTTTAGACTTCCAATGTGTAGAATGGATGAAAAAGAAAAAAAAGAATTTCTAGATTTTATTAAAGAAAATAAGTATTAGTTCTTTTTGTCATTGCGAGTTTTTACGAAGCAATCCAGAAAAAAATATTCGTTTTATAAGTTAAATAAATTAGTTTTTCCTTACTAGAGATTCCGGATCAAGTCCGGAATGACACATATTTACTAACATTTTTTCCTATGCAATTTAAAGAATTACTTGATACTCTTGATCCAATTAAAAATTACTCTGTTGAAATTGTTTTAAATTCTTGAGAAATTTATATTGTTGAAAACAAACCTTGAAAACAATGATCTTTAAGAATATTACAAAATCATTTATGAGATAATATAAAATCAAAAGAAAAAATTGATCTTAAATTATTCTGTGAATACTATGAAGAATGGCTTAGTAATAATGAAATTCATACAACAATTTGATTTCTAGATAAATACAATAGGAAATGATGAATTATAAGGAGATTTTAAATTTAAAAAATTTGTCATTCTGAATAAAATGAAGAATTCCTTAAATATTACAATTTATTTAAACATTATATAGAGATGCTTCGTTACTCTTAGGATGCTCGCGAAGACAGTCCTTTAGAGACAGAGTATAAATATTTTATTTACTTAATAAAAATCTATGACTATAAAAACTACTCCTCTTACACTTAAAAAAGTAAAAGAAATAGCTAAAATTTATCCTACACCTTTTGTAATTTACGATAAAAAAGCAATTGTAGAAAATATGCAAGAATTTAAAGAAGCATTTTCTTGGGTAAATTGATTTAAAAACTTCTATGCAGTTAAAGCTTGTCCAAATCCTACTATTCTAAAAATACTTAAAGAGTTATGAAGTTGAGCAGATTGTAGTTCTATGTGAGAAATTATAATGAGTGAAATAGTTTGAATAACTTGAAAAGAAGTTATGTTTACATCAAATAATACAAAATATGATGAATTTATGAAAGCTCATAAAATGTGAGCAATTATCAATTTTGACGATATTACACATATAGATTATTATAAAGATCATATTTGATTTTATCCTAGAATTGCATGCTGTAGATACAATCCAGGACCATTAAAAAAATGAAATACCATAATAGGGAAGCCAGAAGAAGCTAAATATGGTATGAAAAAAGAACAATTATTTGAAGCTTATGAAAAATTAAAAAAATGGTGAACAAAACATTTTTGACTTCATACAATGGTAGCTTCAAATGAACTTGATCCAGCTTACTTTATAGAAACTGCAAAAATACTTTTTGAACTTGTTGTAGAAATAGAAAAAGAATTAAATATAAAATTTGATTTTGTAAATTTATGAGGTTGAATTGGTATACCATATAAACCAGAACAGAAAAAAGTAGATTTAAATGTAGTTTCAAAATGAATAAAAAAAGAATACGATAAAATAATTTGAACAAATAGAGAAAAACCTCTAAAAATAGTTATGGAATGTGGTCGTATGATAACTTGACCTTATGGATACCTAGTAAGTGAAGTACTTCATGTAACTGATAAATATAAACAATATGTATGAGTTGATGCTAGTATGCAATGTCTAATGAGACCAGCATTATATTGAGCCTATCATCATATAACAGTATTATGAAAAGAAGATGCAAAACTAAATGAAACTTATGATGTAACTTGATCTCTATGTGAAAACAATGATAAATTTGCAGTAGATAGAAAATTACCAAAAATTGATGAGTGAGATTATATAGTAATTCATGATGCATGAGCTCACTGAACTGCTATGTGATTTAATTACAATGCTAAACTTAGACCAGCAGAATTATTACTTGAAGAAGACTGAAAAGTTAGCCTTATTCGTAGATCTGAGACTTTAAATGAATATTTTGCAACCATAAATTGAATTAATTGATTTGAATATAATACATAAATTTAAAATCAAAAAAATCTCTAGAAAATAAGAGATTTTTTTGATTTATAAAAAGATTTAGTTATAATATTTTCAATTAAATAACCCTATTATTATGCCAAGAAAAAAAACTGTACACTTACCACCAGAATTAAATAAAATCGTCTTCTGAATAATTTTCCTAATATTATGAGTTGCAACAATCTTTGCTGATACAAACTCAGTTTTTTGATATTATCTATCTTTGATTTTATCAACTCTGTTTTGAGCTTATTTTAAAATCATTGTTTCACCATCATTTATATTTTTTTCATTTATGTTATTTAAAAATGGTATAAATTTCAATTTCAATGTATATAGAGCTTTTTGATTTGTGTTTTATTTTGTTTCTATTTGCAATATTATATGATTTTTTACTGATTATAAAGCAGCATTTAATTTATTTACTATCTTAAAATGATTTCTATGAGTTGAAACAACACTACTAACTTCATTTGTACTTTTTATAGTTTCTCTTGTGATACTTTTTAGATTTTCTCCAAAAAATATGCTACAAAAAGCCGTTTCTATGAGACCAGATTTATGAAAAATGAAAGATAGCTTAACTCGTGAAGCAACAAAAGATTTAAAAATAACAAATGATAACAATAAAAAAACAAAAAAAGATATAGAATTAGAAAAAAAGAAAAAAGAGTTAGATGACGCTTTGATAATGCTTAAAAAAGAAAAAGAAGCATTTAATAATAAACAACAAAAAATCCCACTAGATAAGTCTTTTCCTAAACAAATAAAAGTAGAACAAGTAGAAAAATTATGAGAAACTATAAGTGAATTCTTTTGAAAAAAGACAGTAAAAAAAGATGAAAAAAGTACTTTTAAAGAACCCAATTTTTGAATTTGGACTCTACCTAAAATAGCATTATTAAATGATAGATGAAGTGAAATAAAAATAGATGAACATGAAGTTAGAAAAAAAGAAATCGAAATAGAAGAAAAACTACTTCAATTCAAAATAGAGGTAGATATGGAATGATATAAAGTTGGTCCAACTGTAACTCAATTTAGACTTAAACCAAAAGATTGAGTTAAATTACAAAAAATAGAAAACCTTAAAAAAGATTTAGCTTTAGCTCTACAAGCAAAAAGTATAAGGATACAAGCTCCTATTCCTGGACTTGGAGTAGTAGGAATTGAAACTCCAAACAATGTAAGAAGTACGGTTTGACTTAGAGAAGTATTGGAAAATCCTTTATTTAAATCTAAAAAATTTGATATACCTATAGCTATTTGAAAAGATGTAAATGCTGATATTGTTATATGAGATCTGACAAATATGCCTCACTTACTAGTAGCGGGACAAACTGCCAGTTGAAAATCTGTTTGAATAAATTGATTCATTCTTAGTATGTTATTTAAATTTAGTCCAACTGAACTTAAATTTATAATGATAGATCCAAAAAGAGTAGAACTATCTGTTTATAATTGAATTCCTCATCTATTAACTCCAGTAATAACAAGCTCAGAAAAAGCAGTAAATGCTTTGAAATGGTGAGTTGCTGAAATGCTTAAAAGATATGATTTAGCAACAGCTATCAATGCTAAAAATATAAAAGAATACAATGAAAAAGTAGATAAATCAAAAAGATTTCCATATATAGTAATTATAATTGATGAGCTTGCTGATTTGATGATGAGTGGAAATAAAAAAGAAGTAGAGGCTAGTATTGCTCGTATCGCTCAAATGGCTCGTGCAGTTGGTATGCATCTAATTGTTGCAACTCAAAGACCTTCAGTTGATGTAATTACTTGATTAATCAAAGCAAATATTCCAAGTCGTATAGCTTTTACTGTAGCTTCTCAAATTGATTCAAGAACTGTTATTGATAAAGCATGAGCTGAGGATTTACTTGGTAAATGAGATATGCTTTATAGTCCAACAGGGACGCTAGAAGCAGAAAGAGTACAATGAGTATTTGTAGAAACTGATGAAATAGAAGCTGTAGTAAATCAAATAAAACTCACAGTAGATCCAGATGTAGTAGAAAATATGTATGATCCAAATATAGTAAGTGGTAGAACAACAACAGAATGAAGTATAATGGAAAATTATACTTGAAGTCAAGATGAAAATTCAGAGATAGTTGAAAAAGCTATACAAGTCGTAAAAGAAGCCAAAAAAGCCTCAACTTCACTTATTCAAAGAAAACTATGACTTTGATATGCTCGTGCAGCTAAGATACTAGACATACTAGAAGATTTATGAATAGTTTGACCAAGCAATGGAAGTAAGCCGAGAGAAGTATATGTAGATTAGAAAAATTATTTTACTTTTCATTAATTTAATTATAATATAATCAAATCTTAAATTTTAATCCTCAAGAAAGTATGACAACATTAACACAAAATCCTAAAAAAAGTATTGTAAATAAATATACAATAAACTTTGTGTGAATCAATATCAATACTAGAAGAAAAAAGAAAAACATAACAGAAACATTGAAAAAATATATAATAAAATGAACTTGAAAAAAAGAAAACTTATCAGGTTTAGTTGATAAAACACTATATGGAAAATAAAATTTATATATTAGATAGCAATGTATTTATCTGATTCTTCTATGAAGATGACTCTTTGCATGATTTATCACTAAAAATACTAGAAGAATTAAAATCCTCTAAAATCATAGTTCCTTATTGTGTTATTCAAGAAGTTTGCTCAATATTTTCAATTCGTTTTTGAAAGCAAATTGCAGATAATTTTCTATATTTTTTATTAGAAACAGATAATTTTGAACTAATCAATAATGATGTATATGACGAAGTTAGTCATTTTCTAGAATTTAAAGATAAGATTTCTTTCACAGATTTATCACTAATTATGATATCAAAAAAGTACTGAGCAGAACTTATAACTTTTGATAAACAATTACTTAAATTATATTGAAATAGTTAGTTAAATTATTTTACCAAGTAATTGAAGTAAGCCTAGGGGGAGTATATGTGGATTAGGAATTTATATTTAATTTTTATATGGACATTTATTCCAAGTATATTATGATTAATTGATGCTATAAGCTATTTTTCATATACTCAAAAAACTTGGGATTATATATATAATAAAAAAACATAATTACATTATTTTTATCAATATTTTTACTTAATAATAATTAAAATAAAAAATATTATGACAACTATTACATTAAAAGTTCCTGATAAATACAAATCTGTATTATCTGATAAAACTAAGTTAGAAAGAGTAACTTCTTATTTTATTGATGATTATTTACTGGAACTGTACCAAGACAATCTGACAAAAAAAGAACTTGAGAATAACTCATATGACAAACTTTTGAATACTAAAATTAAATCATCTTTATGAATATAATCAAAACCAGATATTTCATTAAACAAGTTAAGAATTAAGCCCAAAATTAACTGTTGCATTTTTTGCAATAGTTCAAAAATATTTAGAAAAACTAATTGAAAAGAAATTTAGTATGTTCCATTTTGGAACATACTACAAGTAACTGAAAAAAATTAACAATGAACTTGTG
Organism: Patescibacteria group bacterium UBA5194; assembly: GCA_002412935.1. Classification (GTDB taxonomy): domain Bacteria; phylum Patescibacteriota; class Gracilibacteria; order BD1-5; family UBA6164; genus Altimarinus. Next base: position 18,809 of record DHWA01000015.1, read on the forward strand.
TATTTTTTACACAAGTTCAAATAAATAAAATTAATTTATTTTCGCATTATTTTTCATCAAATTTATTGAAATTTTATTTAACTAATGAAAAAATTATACTATTAACTAATGAAAGTATAATACTGAAAAGTAGTGCCCACCAAAATCAATCAACTTTAAACCCAGGAATAAGATATGAAACAAACATAATTATAAGTGCATTAATAACAAATGTGAAAAGTCAGATTGTAAGTATATTTATTGGTAAAGTTAATAAAATAATAACAGGTTTGATAAAAGTATTTATTACAGAGATAACAATAGCAACCAAAAATGCATCAACAAAACCAGTAACTATAACTCAAGGAAGAATGTATGTAGTAACCAATACTGCAACCGCAGTTAATATTAAACTGATAATTATATCCATAATTTTTAGTTAATAATAAATGTAATTATAATAGTATTAATATAATGTATGAAAAATGTAAGAAGATAGAGTATTAAAGATTTTTTTGCATATTTAATTTATTTATGTATATATGAGTATATAAACTATTTAGTAATCTAATTAACGAGCCTATGCATCACACACTTAAAAAAATAATAGACTTATCAGACTCTTGGATACAATACTACGAAAATGACCAAAAAAGTGATAATCCAAAATATAGTGACTTCTATAAATGATGGGAAACATATTTTAATTGAATACTCGAAGAAATGGAAGAAGTAAAAGATGAAATTAAACTAAATAATTCAGTTCATCTTGAAGATGAACTATGAGATGTATTATGGTGATATGTTTGCTTACTTCAAATCTTCAAAAAGAATTGATATATAACTGATGTAAAAAAAGTATTTGAAAGATCTTATAAAAAACTTAGTGAAAGAATTGATGCTCATCATCAACAAAATTCAACAACTTACTGATCATGGATAGAAACAAAGAAAAAACAAAAACAAGAATTAAAAGATGAACATAATTGTTTATATGGATGTGATAATTAATTTTAACTATTTTTCATTAACTGATTTTAGTTTACTTTTTATTAAAATTAATTATAATAAAAACATATTTATCTATATAATAATATTTTATGAAAAAAATAAAGCAAATAATTATAATAATTGTATTTTTAATATCTGTTCTAGTTTTAATATTTATAAATAACTCAAAGCAAACAAATAATTCAGATCAAATAATGATTGAAAATACATACACTATTTCAAAACAATATGTATTACTTCGTTATCAAACAGATAATATTTTAAGAAATGCAAAAACATATAAAGATTATGATTCTTGGAATAAAGAAATGTCAGAAATAATTTCAAGATGGGAGCAATTAGAAAAAGATGCTTTAGATCTAGAAAATATAGCTTCAAATTTTTCAGAAGAGAAAATAAGTTTTAACATGATTTTGAAAGCACAAGCTTACTCAAAACAAGAAATTTCAGATGTATTTGATAAAGCTCCAGCTGGGAAAAAAATAAAAACACTAGCAAAATTTTTATGAGTTGATGCAAAAAAAGCATTTCAAATATTAAAACAAGATCAAGCTCAAGTAGAAGCTGATGCATGGAATGAAGCATGAAATACATTTCAAAATTTAGAAACTTCTGCAACTATAATAAAAGATTATTGTAAAGTTGCAGGATTTGTATGATGAGTTATTGTAAGTGGTTGAGCTGCATGATTTGCATGAGCATCAACATTATCACAAGCAGTAGTAATTGTAAGTGGAGCTGATTTAACACTAGAAGTAACTGATGATGCAGCAAAAATAGCCTTATGAAACAATAATAAAATATCTGAAATAGTAGGTGATGCTCGTATAGTAACAGAACCATTAGCAAGTATTTTGACAATTACAAATATTCCAGGAAACTTAGAAAAAGGTATAGATAAATTTAGTGCTGTAATGGTTACACTTGATCAATTCAATACTGCTGCACAAGATTGAAAAATAGTATGAGTAAAGCTTCCAGTGTATACAAAAGATAAAACTAAACAAAAAATTGAAGTATCCATATTAGAAAAAACAGAATTAGAAAGCTGGGTAAAAGAACAATGATGAAATTTAGATAAAGAAACTGTAAAAGAGATAGAAGAAATATTAGAAAATAATAAAACTGAAAATAATGAAATAGAAACTAAAGAAAATGTAGAAACTGAAAAAGATAATAAAAATACTTCAAGTGTAAATAATTCTTCTATTGAATGAGTTTGGGAATGAGTTATGAAATATACTCCAAGCCAAAATGCTAAAGAATTAGAAATTAGTATTTCTTTATTATTAAATAAAGATGGTTCAGTAATAACAACTAGTGAAGTTGATTGATTTGTAAGATGGTCAAAAGAATGAAATAATATTAAATTTTATGCTGATATAAATCATGAAGATGGTTATTATGAATTCAATCTTTCATGAGATACAATGATTTTTATTAAATTAGCTTGAATTAATTCTGAATGAAAATGGCAAGAAGATTTAGCTTGAGAGGATTTCTTTGGATGAAAGTTTTATACAATTACATTAATAAAACAATAATTTTTTTATATGAGAATCTAATAGACCTAACTTTTATCGATATTTTCAAGTAATTCAGGAAATGCAGGTTGAGAAAAATGTCATCTATCTTGAAAAATAAAAAACTTTGAATTTTTAAGTAATTCTTTATAGTATTTATGCTGTTTAAAAGGTAATACTGGATCATCTTCTGAAAAATATAAAGAAACTTTATTAGCTTTCTTTTCTATATCTGAAACCTTATTTATATCTAAAGCAAAATCTCAGACATATTCATTAACTAATCATTCATCATTAAAAAGTGGAGCTACTAAATGTAATTCTGAAATATTTTTTGGAAAATTATTTTCACTTAGGTATTTAACCAAAAATAATCATCAAAGAGAACTTCATATCAATATTATTTTATTATCTTTTAGATATGGAAATAGTTTTTCAAACCATATTTTCCATGCTTTGTATTTTGCATCAGCTTTACATGGCATAATTGGTTCAAAAACTTCAAAGTTTTCACTAAGAGACCAAGCAATCCAATCTCTCCAACTTTTTTTAACTTTATATGGATTATATTCTATTTTTTTAAGATAGTTATAAAATTGCTCATCTGTATAAAAAGCTTCTCATCATCTAATAAAGATAATTTGATTCATATATTATATATAGTTATTAAATTATTACCTCAAATCAATAGTTCAATCTTTTTTTAATACTTCTTCAAGTTTTGAACTAACTGATTCTTCGTATTGTTTTTTGTGTGATGATACTTCAAGATATTCATTTACAACTCAACTTAGAGCTTCAAGTATAAGTTCAAATTTTTCTTTTTCTTCATTTTCTGGTTCAGCTTCTTTTTCATCTTTTATTCTTTCTATTTCTTCAAGTGCTTCAAAAGGTATTTTAGCTTCTTTTAATCTAAAAAATTCATCTCATATCTTATGAATTATTAAAGTTCATTTTCAAAGTATCTTATCAAAAAGTCATTTTTGTTCTATTTCTATTCATTCTATACTTTCAAACTCTACAGAATTCATTTTTATATATAATAAAGCCCATTTTAAATCAATTACACTTTTTTCTGTAATTATCCATACATCATTATACCAATCAAATATATCATAAATGATTTTTATATATACAAGTATAAGATAAATTTCAAAAAATTTAAAAGGTACAAGTTGTTGAAATCTACCTGAAATAAAATACAAAAAACAAGGGATAAAAACAAACAATAAAAAAGTAATAATTAATCTATCTAAAATCACCACAAAATGTTCATGAACTACATATTTTACTTCACTTCATTCTTGTATAAATTTTGAAAAAAACATTTTTTCGTATTTGTTCATAGGATAATTGTTAGTGGTTAATGTGTAGTAAATAATACCCAATAACTGTCGTCTTGAATTTATTTCAGTATCTGAAATAAATTATTTTATACAATCAAAATAAAAATTATTTATTATTAAACCATTTTTTAGTAAAAGCCTCTTCTAAATCAATTCAAAATAGATGAGCATTTACCATTGCCATACCAACTACATCAGCCAATTCTTTAGCTAATTCTTCTTTTGATTTTTCTTCGGATAAAAATTTTTCAGGTCTACTTTTTCTTCTGTGAATTAAAACAGCTTGTGTATATTCTCAAACTTCTTCATAAAGTTTAAGTAATGCAAAATCTTCATCTATTTCAACATTGTACCTTTTTCCATAACTTATAGCATTTGCTACTATTTTTTCTTGTAATTCTTTAAATTCCATAATAATTATTTAATAATTAATTTAACTGGACAATGATCACTTCACATAATAGAAGTCATATATTCAATTGCTTCTATTTTATCTATAAAATCTTTATTAACAACAAAATAATCTAATCTCCATCAGATATTTCTAGGTCTAGCTCATGCTCTGTAACTCCACCAACTATATACATCTTTTTTATCTGGATAAAAGTACCTGAAAGTATCTATATATCAATTGTTTAAAAGTTCAGTTATTTTAGCTCTTTCTACAGGTAGAAATCATATACTATCTTCATTTTCTTTTGGTCTTGCTATATCTATCACGGTATGACAAATATTGAAATCTCAAGTGATTACTACATTTTCACCAGATTTAACTAATTTATTAGCATAATCAATTAATTTATTATAGAATTCTAGCTTATATCAAAGCATTTCTGTTCAGTCAGCTCTAGTTCATCAATTTGGAAAATACCCATTTATTAAAACAAAATCATTTATTTTTATTTCTGTAATTCTTCAATCAGTATGAAAATGTTCTACTTCTTCAAAATGATTCCTTCAATTTAATATTTCCAACTTTTTTTTATAAAATATAGCAGTTCATGCATATCAAGCTTTAGTTCAACTATGCCATATATAATTATATCAATCTATATCTCAAACATCTTTTAAAAATTGTTCTTCAAATGCTTTTGTTTCTTGTATACAAAGTATATCTGGACTTTCTAACTCAATAAATTCTTTAAATCATTTCTGAGCAACAGCTCTTATACCATTAACATTCCAAGTTATAATTTTCATTTTATAGAGATTATATAATACTTTATTTTATTTTATTTTTTCTATATAAAAAGTAAAGTTTAATCTTGAAAAAATATTTTTTTTGGATATATTTTATATACTTTAGTACAAGTAAAATTAAAACGATTTAAAATTTAATAAAAAAACAAATGACAAAACATGATAAAAAGACAAAAACAACACCTGAAGAAGTTGAAAAAATACTAGAAGAAGAATTAGTTAATAATGAATGAATTATTGAAGAAAATGATACAATCAATGAAGAAATAATAGAAAATATAGACTCTGAATGTGATAAACTAAAAGAGGCTTTTACAAGACAACAAGCTGATTATGATAATTTTAAAAAAAGAGTAGAAAGAGATAAGGAAGATATGATATTTTTCTTAAAAGCAGATATACTGAAAAAAATATTACCTAGAATAGATGATTTACAAAGAATTATATCTCAAACTCCAGATGAACAAAAAACTTGAACTGTATATACTTGAATAGTATCTATTGAAAAGAAATTATTACAAGATTTAGAAAGAATGGGAGTTAAAGCCTTTGAATCAAAATGAGAACAAATCAATATAGAAAGACATGAAGTAATGACACAAATTCCATGAGAAGAATGAATTATACTTGATGAATTTGAAAAATGATATTCTATTGGGGATAGAGTTCTTAGAGTTGCTAAAGTAGTAGTAGGTCAAGGGTAAATATAAAAATTTTAAAATCATAAAAAGTAGGCTATCACTGGTCTACTTTTTATTTATACCATTTTTTTTTAAATCCACAAGATAAAATTCTTTGTTTTAAAAGTAACAAATGATATAATAATATAGATTAAGTTTTTAGTTTAGATTTTTTTTAGAATCTAACTTATATTTTTTAACTATAAAAAACTATGTCATTTAAAAAACACCAATCTAACAGATGAGAAGATAAAAAAAAGGAGAAAAAATTTCATAATAAATGAAAAAATAACGAAAATAACTGATTTAAAAAATATAATAGAAATGAAGATAATTCAAATGAAAAAAATGTATATGAAAATAATCTACCAAAATGACCTTTATTAACTTGAATTTACAAAGAATGAAGATGAGATTTCTGATTTGTAGATACTATTTTAGAAGATTGAACTAAACAATGATATTATGTATTTTTTACAAATAGGTGAGATACTCTTTCTTGAGATGAAGTTCTATTTAGTGTAAAAGAATTTAAATGAAGAAAAGAAGCAGTGATAGAAAAAGTTACAAAAAGAGCTGATAAAATTTTAACATGAACTTTTGAGTCAGTACAACAATATATAGAAAAAGAAAATAAATGATATGGTTTTGTAGTACTTGATAATCCTTATTTTAAAAAAGATATTTTTATTGCAGGAAAAGATCTAAAATGACTTGAACCAGGTGATAAAGTAGCTTTAAAAATAACTAAATGGTCAGGGAAAAATCCAGAATGAACAATAATAGAAAAATTATGAAAAGCTTGAGAAAAATATGTAGATGTAATGGCAATGGCATATGAATGATGAGCTAGACCTACTTTTCCACCAAAACTTATAGAAATATTAAGAAATATGCCTAAAAAAGTGGACGAAAAAGACCTAGGTTGAAAAAGAAGAGATATAAGAGATTTATTTGTGTATACTATTGATCCAGATGATGCAAAAGATTTTGATGATGCAATAAGTATAGAAAAACTAGATAATTGAAATTATAAATTATGGGTTCATATAGCTGATGTAACTCATTATGTTACAGAATGAAGTGAACTTGATAATGAAGCTAAGCTTCGTTGAACAAGTATTTATTTTGTTGATAGAGTTGTTCCTATGCTTCCTGAAATACTTTCAAATGAACTTTGTAGTTTAAATCCATTTGAAGACAAGTTAACTATGACTTGTGAAATGGAAATAAATCCAAAATGAGATGTTATAAAAAGTGATGTTTATGAAAGTGTTATAAATTCAAATTTTAGATTATCATATAAAAATGCAGAAGATATTAAAAATATGTGATTTAAAGATTGGTCAATTGATAATTTATTAATGAAAAATGATAAATATATCCAAGATGATGCACTACCTTTATTTGAAAAATTAAAATTAAGTTATGAGTTAAAAAAGATACTTCATAAATTTAAAAAAGATCATTGATACATAGAATTTGATTTAGTTGAAACAAAAATATTAGTTAATGATAAATGATTTCCTGTTGAAATAAAAGAATATCCAAAATATGAAGCAAATAAAGTAATTGAATTTTTTATGATTTTAGCAAATGAAGCTGTTGCAAAAAAATATAGCAGTTTTCCATTTTTATATAGAGTTCATCCTGATCCTGAAACAGAAGATATAGATAGATTAAAATATGCACTAAAATATATCTGAGTTGAATATAAAGATAAATTAATAGATATAATTGAAAAATTAAAATGAAAAGAAGAGGAAAGTTTTATATCAAAATTGATATTAAAAACTATGACTAGAGCATTGTATTCTCCTATAAATGATTGACATTATGGTCTTGGACTTAAATATTATAGTCATTTCACATCACCAATTAGAAGGTACCCAGATTTACAAATACATAGAATAATGAAAGAACATTTAAATGGTAAACTTACTAAATCTAGAATTGAACATTATACAAGTATATTGCAAGATGTTGCAAATTTATGTAGTGAACAAGAAAGAATGGCTGAAGATATAGAACGTAAAGTTGATGATTATCTAAAAGCTAAATTTATGATAGATAAAATATGAGAGGAATTTGATTGAGTAATCTCATGAGTAATTGAAAAATGATTTTTTGTACAATTGGAAAATACTGTAGAATGATTTGTAGACTTGTATTCTTGAAATCATACTAAAGATACAAAAAAATGATGAAATAAGGATATAAATAAATTAAGTTTTGATGATATGCTACTTGAAATTAAAAATAGTCATACATGAGAAAAATATAGATTAGCTGACAAAGTGAGAATAAAAGTTAAAGAAGTTGATGAAGTTTTTTCTAGAATTAATTTTGAATTAGTTAAATAATATATTATCATGCAAAAAAACAACAAAAACATAAAAATATTTTATGTTTTTGTTGTTTTAAAAATAATAAATCAACTTAGTCAATCAATTTTGATAAAAAAAATTAACTAATTTAGTAAAAATACATAAAATTAGATTAAAGTCCTATTTTTAATTAAAATATTTTATGAAACAAAAGATTATAAATTCTATACTTGCAATAATATTAATTATATGTTCTTTTATTTCTTGATTGTTTTGAAGTATTTTTATAATAAAATATTATCCCGAATACCTAAATTTAAAACCAGAAGTAATAAAAGAAGAAACTATAAAAACTGAAAAAATAACAAGTATTACAACTTTACAAACAGATATTACAAAGATAGTGAATACAATATCTCCAGGAGTGGTAAGTATTATAATTAAAAAAGATTTAACTATATACAGACAAGATCCTTTTTGATTTTTTCAAACTCCTGTTTGAACTGTAAAAAGCCAAGTATGATGATGAACATGATTTTTTATTACAAAAGATTGAAAAATAATTACAAACAAACACGTAATAAGTGATGAAACAGCCGAATATACTGTAATTACAAATGAAGGGGAAGAGTATGATGCAAAGATTTTAGCAATTGATCCAATTACTGATTTAGCTATATTACAAGTATCTTTAAATAAAATGTATGAACCAATTTCAATTATCAATGATAATGAAGATATTACTGTATGACAATTTGCTATAGCTATATGAAATGCATTAGCTCAATATCAAAATTCAGTTTCACTTTGAGTTATAAGTGGTAAAAATAGAACAATATGAGATGAAACTATCAAATTATCATGACTTATTCAAACTGATGCAGCTATAAATCCAGGAAATAGTTGATGACCTTTAGTAAATCTAGATTGAAAAGTTATATGAATCAATACTGCAATAGTTTCTTGAGCACAATGATTAGGATTTTCTATCCCTCTAACTCAAAATAGAATAAATTATATGCTTAGATCAATAGAAAAATACTGAACAATAAAAAAACCTTTTATATGAATTAATTATATTATCAATTCAACTTGAATACAAAATGAATTATGATTAAAAGTAAATTATTGAGCATACATACCTAAAGTAGCTAACTCAGTAGTTACTTGAAGTAGTGCTGAAAAAGCATGAATAGTATGATGAGATATTATACTAGAAGCTGATTCTAAAAAAATCAATATGGATAATACATTAACAACTGTTATTCAAACAAAAATTCCATGAGATACAATTAAACTTAAAGTTATGGACAAAGACTGAAAAGAAAAAGAAGTTGAGTTAATTCTATGAGAAAACTAGAAAATAATAAAAAGTCCTTTTGTCATTCTCACGAAGGTGAGAATCTTTATTATATAAGTGTTCTAATATACATATTATTATAAACAATCTGAAATATTTCCTGCGACATTTTTAGAATAATACAAGGAAGATTCCAGACTAAATCCGGAATGACAATTTTCAACAATTGGTAATTAATAAGCCAATCTCTTAAATTTTTAAATTCATGTGGATAATCAGATTTCAAAAACTCCAAACCAAAGATTATAACTACATAAATAGAAAATTAGCTAATTTATGATTTTATACAAGAAAGCTTTCTTGAGTACTTCTAATTAAAGCATCTATTTATCATATAATAGAAAAAAAATCTTGGAGATGTATATCAAATAAACTTTGAGTTAACCATATACAATTATTTAAATTCTATTCTAATTATAATAATACTTTAGAATTTAAAGAAATTTTTCACTACTTAATTGATAATAAAGTTTTGGCTTATATTACTGATAATAAAAGTTTTAATTTAAATGAGATAGATAACACTGATTACTTTTTAAAATTGACAAAGAATCAAATAGAGATTATATTTAACAAGAATTAATATTTTGATTGTCATTCTGAATGAAATGAAGAATCCCTTAAACTTAGTTTATTGCACATACAATGATAAAGGGATCCTTCGTTACTCTCAGGATGACAGCAACACTTATTTATTACTTAATCTTTTTTATTATGTGCTGAATATTTGCTTATAACTGAAAACAAGATTCTATATCGTTTCTTTTGGATTGATTAAAAAACCTTGAATATAGATGATATGATAGTGCTTGAATTGTTTGACTAAGTGAAAAATGAGATGTATTTTTAGAAAAGTCTGTATGAAAAGTTGCAAATCTTACTACAAAAATTGCACTAAAAAAAAGAGATTTAGTTTATCCAGTTTGAATTGCTCATACTAGATGGGCAACTCATGGGGGAGTAACAGAAGAAAATGCTCATCCTCATTATAGTGAAAGTAAGAGATTTTATATAGTACATAATTGAATTATAGAAAATTATAAAGAATTAAGAAAAAGCCTTGAAAAAAAATACAAATTTTATTCAGAAACTGATAGTGAAGTTGTAGCTAAACTACTTGAAGAATTATATGATTGAGATATGCTTTCAACTATTCAAAAAATATCACAAACTATTATTTGAGCATATGCTTTAGCGATAATTGATAAAAGACAACCTGATACATTAGTTTGAACAAAATTATGAAGTCCAATGATAATTTGAATTAATGGAACAGATATATTTTTAGCAAGTGATATCAATGCTCTATCAGGAGTTGCTTCTGAATTTGTTCAAATGGAAGATAATGAAACTGTCATTATTAAAGATTGAAAATATACAATTTTTTCTTGAAATTATTCTATTTGACCATGTTTAAACGAAATAAGTAGAAAATGTGAAAAGATAGAAAAAAATTTCAAAAAATCAGTAAAATGAAAATTTGACACTTATACTGAAAAAGAAATTCACGAAATTCCTGAAGTAATAGAAAATGTATTTAAATGAAGAATAAACTTTGAAACAAAAACTTTACACAACGAGACTCTTCAAGAACTAAATGAACATGATATAGAAAGAATAGAAATAATAGCATCTGGATCTAGTTATTTTGCCTGATATACTTGAACTTACTGGTTTAGAGAAATAGCATGAATTCCTGCAGAAGTAAAAATAAGTAATGAATTTTTATATGATACTTTTATCCCAGATAGTAAGACTCTTTATATATTTTTATCTCAGTCATGAGAAACAGCTGATGTTAGAGAATGTCTAAAAATGGTAAAATCAAAATGATGTTTAACTTTTTGAATAGTAAATGTAGTTTGAAGTACAATAGCTAGAATGTGTGATATGTGATTATTTTCTCATGCTTGAAGTGAAATCTGAGTAGCTTCAACTAAAAATATAATTTGACAATTATGAGTTTTGATATTTATGGCTATTGGTATGTGATTAAATAGAAATCTTCAATATACAAAATGAAAAGAAATAATCTCTGAATTATCAAAACTTAAATGAATTTTTGAAAAAGAATTAGAACAAAGTAAAGAAATTAAAAAAATTGCAAAAAAATATAGCAATACAAAAAGTTTATTTTTCTTATGAAGAAATTTATTGTATCCTATAGCTCAAGAGGGAAGCTTAAAACTTAAAGAATTAAGTTATATTCATTCAGAAGCTTATTCAAGCTGAGAAATGAAACACTGACCATTAGCTTTGGTAAACAAAGATTTCTTATGTATATTTTTAAATTTAAAATGAGTATTTCAAGAAAAAACTAATTCAAATATAAAAGAAGTAAAAGCTAGAAATTGAATAGTTTTATGAATAATCACAAAGTGAGAAAAAGATGAGGAATTATATGATGATACAATAGAAGTTCAAGAAGTAGATAAATTGATAACTCCTTTTGTTTGTTTAATACCAGTTTGGTTATTTGCACTACATACAGCAACAGATTTATGAAGAGATGTAGATAAACCTCAAAATCTAGCTAAAAGTGTAACTGTAGAGTAATTAATTTATTATTTAAATAAACATATTATGAACACCTGAATAAGACAATATGAATTATCAACAATTATTCCTTGAGAAATTAGATTAGAAGACCCTAAATGAAAATTGAATTGAGAGAAGTCAGAAATTCAAGAAATAGTTACAGAACTTTTATCACTTAAAGAGTGAACTAGAATTAATGTTATATCTACAATTCCTGCAATTATTATAACAGATTGAAAAAATACACTTACACATTCAAATGATCCTGAAGCTCCATGAATATTAACATTATCAATCTGAAATGAAACAATCTCATTATCTTCAAAAGATATTATATTGTTAATGAATGAAATTTGAAAAAATACTAAATCAATAGTTAATTAAAAATGTTTTAACTTTATATCATTTTTCTAGCAATAATCTGCGAACTATTAAGATAATCCTTAGATTTTTTTTATTGCTCATCTTTGAATAGTAGTCTTATTTTTTCATAAAACTTTAAAATTCTAGGATTAATATATAATTTATTTAAAAATAATTCTGATATATTTATTTATTATTCACTCATTTGAGTATTTAATTTATTTATAATTATAAATTTTATAATCAGTACTTTTAATATATTCTATTTTTCAAAAGTTATATTTCGTGATTGAGTCTAGCATAAATTAATTGACATCTTTACGAATATATATTACAATAATATAAATATAAATTATGCAGATTGTAACATCAAGTG
>DHWA01000017.1 GCA_002412935.1 Patescibacteria group bacterium UBA5194
ACCTCAGTTGGTTTTAAATATTTTCTTTCAAACTTTTCTATATATCATCTATCTATAATTGTTCAAATAGTTGGAGCATAAGTTGATGGTCTACCTATCCCCTCTGATTCCATTTTTTTAACTAAACTAGCTTCTGTAAAACGAGCTGGTGGTTTTGAAAATGATTGTAATGCAAGTAACTCATTACTATTAACCTTATCTCAAATATTCATTTTAGGAAGTTTAGAAACTTCTTCTTCTTCATTTTCATCATCATTACTTTCAATATATAATTTCATAAATCATTCAAATTTGATTACTTCTCATTTTGTTATCCAATTTGAATTTGTATTAACTATTGGTGAAAAATCCATAGTAGTAATTTCAATCAAAGCATCTGTCATCTGACTTGCAATAGTTCTTTTCCATATTAAATCATATAATTTTAATTCATATGGATCCAAAATACCAGACAAACTATCAGGAGTTTTTGTTAAATCTACTGGTCTTATAGCTTCATGAGCTTCTTGTGCTGATGCTTGTTTTGTTTTATAAGTCCTTTCTATATGATAATCTTTTCAAAACATTTTTTCAATAACTTTTTTTGATTCATCTTTTGCAAAAGATGACAAATTTACACTATCGGTTCTCATATAAGTAATAAGTCATTGTCTTTCTCATCATCATAAATCAATTCATTCATAAAGTTTTTGAGCAAACATCATAGTTTGTTTAACTCAGAATCAAAATTTACGACTAGCTTCTTGTTGTAGTGTAGAAGTGGTAAAAGGTGCACCAGGACTTCTCTTACTATCTTTTTTGATTATATCATTTAAAATAAATTCTAGATTAATTGTTTGTTTTAATATCTCATTATCATTTTTATCTTTTGATTTTTCTAGACTATCTAAGTTAGGTAGTAAAGTTAAAAGTAATTTTTCAATATCTTCACGAGAATTAAATGCTTTTGTTTTTCATCCAATTTTTTCTAAAATACTTTTAAAAACAAATTTATTATGTTCTAAATTTGCAATCATTTTCCATGATTCTTTTGGTTTAAAGTTTTGTATATCTCTTTCTTTTTCAACTATCATTTTTACAGCAACTGATTGTACTCTTCAAGCTGATAATCATTTTCTGATTTTTTTCCATAAAACTGGACTAACTTTATATCATACAAGTCTATCAAGAATTCTTCTAGCTTGTTGAGCATCTACTAAATTAATATCAATATTTCTAGGAGTTTTTATACTTTCTTCAATAGCTTTCTTTGTAATTTCATGAAAAACTATTCTTTTAACCTTTGTAGGGTCTAAATCAAGAACACTACAAAGATGCCAACCTATTGCTTCTCATTCTCTATCCTCATCGGTTGCTATCCAAACTTCATTTGATTTTGAAGCTAAGCTTTTTAAATTATCCACTGTTTTTTTCTTTTCAGTTGAAATTTGATATTTTGGTTGAAAATCATTTTCTATATCTACTCATAATTCTTTTTCTGGTAAATCCCTTATGTGCCCCATAGATGCAACTACTTTATAATCTGCTCATAAAAATTTTTCTATTGTTTTTCATTTTGCTGGAGATTCCACTATTACTAAGTTTTTTGACATAAAAGAATGCATTAAAAGTAAAATTTGTAATTTATTTTTTCCTATAATATTCAGATATTTAAAATAAAGTGTATTTTTTTATTGTTTTTAGTCAAAAAAAAATTAGAAAAACTTAATTTTCTAATTTAGAAATTTATTAATCATAGAGACTATTTTATCTTTATCCTATATTCTATATTCTGTATTCTGTATTATTCTTAATAATAAATATCAATAACATTTTTTACTAGATTTCTATTATCATATGGAAATTTATAATTTTCTAAGTATCTTATAACTGCATAAAAAATACTCCAAACATTATCTTCAGTGTAGAAAAAAGCATTTCATTCACTTTTAACAGGATTAAATTCATTTAATATATTATTTAAATAATTATCTTTTGCTACTATTGGAACAATTCATTTTTTTAAATAATCTCATAATTTTCACATACAATCATCACAAACAATAAAATCAATTCAAAATAATAGACTATCATTTACCTCATTTAGATAAATCATTGAATCATATTTTCCAAATTCTTCTTTAGATAATATGATTAAATCAACTGGTAAAACTGATAATCATTTTAATAAATCTGAAATGATTTCTTTATTATCCATTACAACAATTCATAGGATTTTATTTTTTTTCAATAACTTAAACTTGTTTTTTATAGTTTCAGTTTGTCTTTTTTTTTCATTAAGTATTTCAGTTAATCCCATATTTAATATATAAAAAGTAAAAGATAATAAGTAATATAGATATTTTAATTTAGAATTTTTTTTCTATTTATCTAACTAAAATAATTTTATCATAATTACTAAAAATAAACAAACAAAATGATTTGACAAAACAATTATATATAATGAAATAAAAAACTTGTATTTTTTCAGGTTTTTATTATTGTTAGTAGTAATTTAAAATTATTTTTTTTATTATGAAATCATTTTTACTTAGAACTATTATTTTGATTTTTTCATTATTTATAATAAAATCCATTTTTTCAGCATTTATTTCTGTAGATATTATTTTTAGTGATATAAATAGCGATTATAAGTATTTTAACGAATTACAAGAATTATCTAATAATCAGGTTTTTTATCCTGATGAAAGTGGTAATTTTAACCCAAATGAATTACTTAATAGAGATGAATTTGTAAGTGTTGTTATGGAAACTAGTTGTAATAAATGTACAAAACCAAATGCTTCAACAGAAATTATAGATGAATATAAAAATACAACTCCATTTTTTGATATACTTGATTCTAATAATTTTTCATATTGTATATCTTTAGTAAGCGATAAAAATTATATTGATTCATATCCAACATGATATGAATGTACTGACTGAACTGTTAATGCTAATAAAATACCTTTTTGTCCAAATAATTATGTAAGTTTAGAAGAAGCTATATCTGTAATACTTAGAAATTCAAATCTATTTTCTGTTGAAGAAAATAATGCAATATTAAAAGATATTACAGATTGAAAAATTACAGAAAAATTAGCTGATGATGTACCTGCTAAAAATATAGATTGAACTGCTTATAAGTATTATGGATATATAAAAAAAGCTTTAGAGTATTCTATAGAAGAATATGATAGTTTATGAAATATTAAAGTATACAACCTAATTGATTTAAATGATTGAAAAATCTATCCACAAAAATTAATTACAAAAGAAAAATTTTTAAAAATGGCCTATATAGAATCAAAAACAAATAGTTGTCAAAATGTCGTAGATAATGATTTATTAGATACTTGAACCTTATCTGTTATATCAACTGATAGTATTGCCTTAAATTGTGAAGATATAGATAGTGATAATGATTGAATTAATGATTGTGATGATTTATGTATAGATATATATTGAAAAACTATAAACAAAGGATGTCCAATATATGATTTATGTAATAGTGATTGTACTTGTTCTAATTGAAAAATTTGTTCATTGACTAATAAATCTCTTTGTGGTATTAAATGAATTTGTATAGATGATACTGGTATAACTAATGAAACTACAAATAAGACAAATGACTGTCTTGAAAAATATAGTTCAAGCAAGATTTATGGTAATGTAGTTTGTAATTCTTGCCCATGTTCAAACTTTATAGATTTTACTAGCAATATAAGGAAATGTGATTACCTATTTCCTGCTATCACTTCTACAGGTAGTAATCAAATTTATTCAGCTTGAGAATTGTTTGAAGTGAAATAAAATAAGTTTATAAATAAAAAGATACCTGAATAAAATTTATATTCAGGTATCTTTTTATATTTTTAACAATGTTTTTTATCTATATCACATTCCCAGTTACCTTTTTGACTATCAAAATAAAATATAGGAATAGCAATTAGAGTAAGTATAGCTGAAGCTCAAAGTCAACAAACTATACTCCAAGCAAGTCAACTCCAAACTGGATCTGAAGTTATCTTGATTGCTCAGAAAATTGCTGAAATAGAAGTAAGCATAATTGGCATAAATCTGATATATCAAGCTTCTATTATGGCCATTTCTAGAGTCCATCATCTTGATTTAAGTATATCAATATAATCTATTAAAAGTATAGCATTTCAAACTACTATTCAGGCAAGACTTATAACTCATATCATTCCTGTGGCATTAAAATATTCATTTTTTAATAGATATAATATACTAAATCAAGGGAATATTCCAAAAAATCAAAGTAAGAAAGGTAGCATTACAATTCAAGCTATTCTGAAACTTTTAAATTGTCCAACAATTAAGAAATATATTGCTAGTAGAGCTAAAATCATAGCTGTTCATAAATCTCTGAATGTATCCATTGTAAGTTTCCATTCTCCATCCCATTCTATTTTATATGTTTTTCAATCTTTTAATCATTCAAAAGTTAAATCATAAAATGAAGAATCTACAAGACGATAATCTTTTCATAAAAATTCATCACTTTTAAAAATAGAAAATAGTTTTATTATAGGATAAACTACAGAATTATTTCACATTTCAGCATAAATATAGTTTGTTTCTTTTCTATTGTCTGTATTTATTTCATCATTTAAAAATGTTAATTTTTTTCTTGATATACTATTTAAAGGTATTTGTTGTCAATTATTATTTGTAAAGACAATTTTATCAAATAGATTTAAAGTATCAGACTGACTTTGTTTAACTCATAAAACTATATTTGTAGATTCTAGCGATGTAGAATCTTTTATCAAACTAATAGGAATAGAGTTCGTTGCTATTCTGATACTATTTGCAACTTGTTCAATAGTTAATCCAGATTTTTTTAGAGAATAATTATCAATATTTAATTCTACTTTTTTATAAGTTGTAGAAAGTGAATTTCATAAATCTACTATATCATATTTTTTACTTATTCATTCTACAGTTGAGTAAATTTTTTGAGTAAATTCATCTATTTGTTTTTGATCTACATCTGTTCAAGATAATTTCATCAAAAAAGTTGCTCTAACTGGTGGTCCTGGAGGATCTTCAAGTAATCTCAATTTTATATCATTGTATTTTGATTTTAGATATTTTTCAAGAATTGGTCTAAGTTGTATAGCATAAGCTTCTGATTTTATTCTATCTTCATTTTCGTGTTTTGAAATCAGATTAATCCTAGTAGATAATTGGTATGATTCCATTCTATTACTTCCTCATCTAAATAAATTTGCAAAATCAGGAGGTAGAGCTAATCAAATAGTAGATGAAATATTATCAACTACATTAAGATTTGTAGGAATACTACAATTTTGTTCTGTTTTATTACAATTATTTAATAAAAACTTTTCTATATCCTTTTCTATTTCTAACATTTTTTCTACATTTGTTCATCTAGGTCAATCTACCCAAAGGTATACTTGATCTTGATTAGATTTTGGAAGCATACGAGCTTTAAATACACCAAAGTAAATAGGTAAAACTACTATTAAAACCAGTGATACCCAAAATGTTATTTTAAATATTTTTCTTTTTTTATTTGATTTTACATCTTGATTGATAAAATATCTCAATACTTTTACATAAATTTTTCTTACATCAAACTTCCCTTCTTTTTTTATTTTATGATTATTTTCTCATTCTATTAAATCTTTTGTAGTTAAATAACTAACAAATGGATTTATTGAAAAAGCTATTACTATAGATAAAAGTAGTGAAACTATTCAATATTTTGGAATTGGTCACATATACTCTCACATCATTCAAGTTACAGCAAACATTCAAGCAAATGATAATACTTTGGTAATTGTAGAAAGTATAACACCTGGTCAAACTTCATTTACTGCTGTTAATATGGCTTGTAATTTTGTTTGTCATGTTTCAGCTCTTTCTTCTAAATGTCTATGCATATTTTCAACTACAACTATACTATCATCAACAAGCATTCAAATAATTAAAATCAAAGCAAAAAGAGTAATTCTATTTATATTGTCACCTGATAAGTAAGCAAAAAGAAACACTAAAGATAATATTAAAGGGATTGAAGTTGCTGTATTTAAAGCATTTTTAGCTCATAAAAATATAATTAATATTACAATTACTATAACTATTGATAAAATTAAATCTTTTATTAACTCACTTGTAGCAAGACTTGCTTTTTCTCATTCATTTTGTATTGTTTTAATTTCTATATTTTTAGGTAATTTTTCTTTTATTTCCTCTAATTTTTTTTCTATATTTCAAGTTACAAATACAGCATTTGTTCAAATTTGTTTTCATACTCATAAAAAAACAACTTCATTTCATAGATTATTTTTTTCACTATATAGAGAATATTTATCTAGTTTTTTTGTTCCATATTTTATATTTGCTACATCTTCAAGGTAAATATCACTTCAGTTATAACTTGCAATTAAAAGTTTTTGTAATTTATTTATATTATTTAGGTTTGAAGTGATTTCTATAAAAGTTTTTTCTTCCTTTGAGTTATCTATACTTCAAATTGGAAATGAAATATCATTTTTCTTTAATACATCATAAACTTGTAATATATCAATATTTTTTGCTTGTAATTTATCTAAATCTAGTTCTATAAAAATATCATTATTAATTCATCCAATTATATCAAGAGTTGTAACATTCGGAATAACTTTAAATTCATTTTTTATGATATTTGCTATTTGTCTCAGATAAATATATCTTTCTTGATTTGTAAGTTGTAATTTATCATTTGTATTTTTTAAGCTAATAGCGTAAGTAATTTGAGGTAATTCATCTGGATCAATTGCTTTTATAATAGGCATTGAAACTCATATAGGTTTTATATCTAGATTTTGAGATAATTTTTGAAGTAATCTGATTTTTGCTTTTTCTTTATCAACTCAAACTTTAAATTTTGCCATAACTCAAACAAAATTTTCTCTAGAAGTAGAAAAAACTTCATCAATTCATTCTATCTCCATAATTTTATTTTCTAGTTCTGAAGTTACTAATGTCTTTACATCTTCTGAATTTAATCCTGGTGATTCAACATAAACTTGAAAAGCTGGTACTATAATTGTAGGATTATATTGTTTTGGTATAATTATATAACTTCAAATTCAACTCAATAAAATAACTAGAATCAACACAAAAGTTAATTTAGTATTTTTAATAAAGAATTCTGCAATTTTTGAAAACATAGGTTGTTTAATTAATAATTATTCTAACACCTCTCCATCAAATAGATTTTCTTTTCAATCAGTAATTATTTCTTCTCAAGGCAGTAATCATTCTACTAAAGAAAATTCATTATTTTGTTTTAATATTTTTATTTGTCTAAATTCAATTGTTTTTAATTTAGTATCTTTATTTTTTATAGTATAAACTCAAGGAATCATATATTTTTCTATAATAGAATTATTTTTTATAAAAATTCAGTTTTGACTTTGATCATTTATATAAAGTTTTGCAATACTTCAAATTATTATATTTTTTGGATCAAGTAAAGAGATTTCAATTTTTGTCTTTTTAGTTATTTCATTTTTAATTGGAAAAATTGTTTTAATTATTCAATCTTTAAATCAATCAAATCATTCTATTGATGTATTTATTTTATCTCATATTTTTATTTTAGATAAAATATTATCAGGTATTTCAAATACTATTTTTATATTTTTATTATCAGATATCTCAACTATTGGCATACTAGGAACAATAACTTGTCATATTTCTACAAATTTTTTACTTATTACTCAAGATATTGGTGCTCTAATTACAGAATTACTTATACTTACTAAAGTTAAATCTTTTCACATTTCGATTTTAGTAGTTTCTAAATCTAATTCACTTATTTTTGCATTTTTATTTGTTTCTATACTTGCTCTATTTTTATTTAATTCATTCAATTTTTCACTTGCTTCTTTTGTATTTGTTTCTACATTAGTGATTTTTAAATTATTTCATTCTACAGCTTGATCATAATTTTTTGAAATTGTATCTAAATTATTGTTTGCTAAATCAACTTTTTTTTGTAATAATGTTAATGCTTTTTCTTTTTCACTATTAAAACTATCTATACTTTGTTTTATTCATTTAAGTCATAATATATAATCTCAGCTTACAGTTATAAGTGCACTTTCTATATTATTTCAAAAATTAGATATAGTTTGTTTATGTCAGTTTATTATATTTTGTGAGAAATTTGGTTCATTTGCTATTGAATTATCCACAGTTTCATATAAATCTTTTAAAAAATCTCTTAATTTGTTATTAAAATTTTCTCAGATTACCAATGTACTTTCAATTTCTTCTTTACTAGGGTCTTTATTTAAAATAGTAGTTTCATAAATATTTTTATAATTTAAATAATCTTTATAAACTTCAGAAAATTTATTTATTACATCATTTTTTTGATTAGTATTTTTTGCTCATAAAAAATCTTGAAAAACATCATTATTATCATCATTTGTTGGATTTATAATTCATAAAAGTTGATCTGTATATTTTACTGTATTTGTATCTATTATCATTGATGAAGTAATTGCATTTTTAGCATTTGAATATAAATTATTTTCTTTTGTATCAAATACTAATTTAGTTTGTTCTAGTTCTATTTTTGTTGTTTCTAAAGCATTTTTTATAGTTTCAATTTGTGAATTAATTGAAGCTAAGTCTTTATCCTTTATACTTTTTGTTAATGAAAGTACATTTTTAGCTCATTCTATATTTATATTTATTTGATTTTCAAGTGATTTTGTTACATCTATTTGACTATCATAACTTTTTGATACAGAGTTTTTTAAATTCTGCATTTGTTCAAGCATTTTTTCTTGGTTTATAAGAGATGTACTTCATTCTGCATTATCAAATCTAGCAATTATATCTCAAGCATTTACTATATCTCATTCTTTTACATAAATATCTCTAATTAATCATCATTGTTTTGTTCAAAGCTGAGTTTTTACATTACTTTCAACATATCATACAAAATCGTCTTCTAGATTTATGCTACCTGAAGAAACTTTTGTAGTTTTGTAATACTTTACTAATTTTTCTTCTTGTTTATCACATGAAACTAATGAAAAAGAAAATGCAATCAATGTAAATATAGTAATAATTTTTTTTATCATAATTTGTATTATTAAGGTTATTAAAAATTAATTTTTTCTGTCCCTAAAGGACTGTATTCGCGAGCATACTGAGTGTAACGAAGTATCCCTTAAACCCGAATAAATACACTAAACATCGCTTAAGGGATTCTTCGCTAATCGCTCAGAATGACAATTATTCAGTTATTTCGCTATTTTTTTAAATAATTCATCAATTTCTAAAATAATTTTATCTAAATCAAATGGACAATTTCAAAAAATACATTTTTTCTTTGATATATTTTCTAGTATAGAAAGTAATATAAATACTTTTTCTTGATTTAGATTATATTTAGTACTAAAAGTTTCATATATTATAACAAAAATTGTATTTTGCATATCTGAAACCATTTCTTTTAATTTTTGATTTTCACAGTATCAATTTTGGCTTATTAATGAAAATATATTTTTACTTTTGAATGGAAAATGTATAAATTCTAAAATAAAAATTTTTAAATCATTTGTTTTTGTATTTTTTATAAATTTTAAGTAATTTTCAAAAGAATAATTAATAAGTTCTTCTTGAAGTTTATCTTTTGAAGGAAAATAATAATATAAAGATGCTTTTTTTATTTTTAGAGTATCAGCTAATTTTTGCATACTTACTTCTTTAAAAGTTTTATCAAAGAATATAGGTTCAATTATCTTTAGTACTTCATTTTTTTTCATAATTTTTATTTTTTTATTATTACCTTACAGTTGGTAGGTAGATATTATATAGATTTTTGTTTTTGTCAAATTTTTGTAAGACAAAAATAATTTGCAAAAATTTAAAAAAGAGTAAAATCAGTTCTAGTTTAATAGATGTATCTAATTAATTACAGATAAAATATGAAAAAAATAGAAGTAAAACAAATCTCTAAAATGTTTTTAACTAAAAAATTTTTAAAAAAAATAACTGCTTACTTAGGGTTAATTCTATTTTTCTATATATTTTATGATTTTTTATTTATTTTCTTTCTTACTTTTATTTTTGCTTACCTATTTTCAACTTTAGGTGATTTTTTGAAAATAAAAGTTGATTTAATGATTGATAATTTTGTATCAAAAAATAAATTAAGAAAATTTTTAAAAAAATTACTCTCATTAAATGCTATAATATTAATAGAATATCTTATTTTTATATTTTTTATAATTTTTATTTTATCAAACATACTTCCTACAATAGTTGATGAACTTGTAGATTTACATAATAATATACCATTTATTAAAAATGAAGTTGATAAAATTGTTATAGAATTAAAAGATTTAATTGCTTTTAATACAGAATTATGATGAAGTATAACAGATATTATAAATACTAAAGATATAAATATACTTTTTGATATTTTTAATAAAATAAAATCCGCTGGTTTTATCTTTTTTAAAATAGTTTTATCTTTAATTCTTAGTTATATTTTTATTGTAGATCATGATAAATTAAAACAATATTTTTTATGAATAAAAAAATCTAATTTTGCATTTTTTTATTATGAATATGCTGATTTTTTCGAAAGAATTGTAAAAAGTTTTTGACTTATATTTAAAGCTCAATCTTTAATTGCATTAACTAATACTCTATTAACTGCAATCTGATTATATATGATTTGATTTTTATATAATGGTGCTTTTTTTCCATATTTTATTACATTAATAATTATTGTATTTATTTGTTGATTTATACCTGTTTTAGGAACTTTTTTATCATCAATACCTATTTTATTTATAGGTTATAACTTATGATGAATTAGTGTAATGATTTCTTTAATTTGACTAGTTACAATTATACATCTTATCGAAGCATATTATCTTAATCCAAAAATAGTTTCAAGTTTTTTGAATTTACCTGTTTCATTAACTTTTGTTATATTAATAATTTCAGAACATTTATTTTGAATTGCATGACTTTTAATTTGAGTAAGTTTGTTTTATTTTTTAGAATGACTTTTAAAAGATGCTGATGAATGAATAGATGAGATAAATTGAAAATAAATATTGTTTAAGTTAATAAAGTTTTAAAATAATTTGTATGAATAATATAGAAATTGCATTATTGGTTGAAAATTGAGTTTGTGATGTGAATTTATTATGAGAGTGGTGAATGTCAATGTATATAAAATATAAAGATTATGAATTCTTATTTGATACTTGAGCTACTTGAATTTTCATAGAAAATTCAAAAAAAATGTGAATAGATTTAAGTAAAATAGAACTAATAGTTTTATCACACCATCATAATGATCATATATGAGGAATAATTAATACTAATTTTGCAGATAATAAACATATTTTAGCTCATAGTGAAGTATTTAAAAAAGTTTGAGAAAAAATAAAATGAAATTATAAAAAAATAGTTTCAGATAATGTATATAATATCAGTGATGAAATATATTTTTTATGAGAAATTCCAAGAAAAAATAGTTTTGAAAAATGAAATTATGGAAAAGATAATATGATGGATGATACAGCATTAGCAATAAAAACAGATAAGTGAATTGTTATAATTACTTGATGTTCACATTCTGGGATTGTAAATATTTGTGAATATGCAAAAAAGATTTCTTGAGAAAATAAAATTTATTGAATTTTATGATGATTTCATTTATTAGACTCTTTTTGATGAATTGATAATCATGAAAAAGAACAACTGAAAGAAACAATAAACTATTTTAAAAAAGAAAACGCTAAATACTTGTATCCATTTCATTGTGTAGACTTCAATATATTATCAGAATTTAAAAATATATTTGATATAGAAAAATTATCTACTTGAAGTAAAATTATAATAAAGTAATTATTGAGGTTATTAGATTATAAAAAATATTCTTTATATATTTTTATATATGCACATAATCTACTATACACACTAATAAGTAATAAATTTGATAAATTTTTAAATTTAAATATTATATAAAAAAAAATAATATTTTTAAATTTAAACAGTATTTATTTTATAATTTTAATTGTTTATGTATTCTAATGAATCGCTAGATAGAATAGCAAAAATAAAGAAACTAAAAAATGCTTGAGTTGTTGTTTATGCTAATAATTATCACTGAAAAATTGATATTATAGAAATAATAAATAAAAAAGAAAAAATAAAAGATATAGAACAATTACAAGAAAAAAATGCCAAGTGAGATTTTCAATTAGCTTGAAGAATGATTAGTTATAAAAGTCATTGAAAATTGGCTTTTGCTAAATTAATGGATCATTCTTGAATAATACAAATTTGTTTTATGAAAGATAAAATTAAATTTAATACTTGAAATAAATTAGTTGAATCATTAGAAATTGATTCTGAAGAAAAATCTGCATACAAAATAAGTGAAAAATTCACAGATGTTTGAGATTATGTATGAATTATTTGAGATTTATTTTTAACTAAACATTGAGAATTAACTTTATTTGTTAAAGAATTTCAAATTCTAGCAAAAGCGATAAGACCTCTTCCTGAAAAATTCCATGGATTAACTGATGAAGAAACTATTTATAGACAAAGATATCTTGATTTAATTATGAACAATGACTCATATGATAGATTAAGATTAAGGAGTAAGTATATAAAGACTCTTAGAGATTTTTATAATATGCATAATTTTATAGAGATCGAAACTCCAGTACTTTGAAATGCTGCTTCTTGAGCAGCTGCAGCACCTTTTATAACTCATCATAATGATTATAATGAGGATTTTTTCATGAGAATTTCTCCAGAAACATTTTTAAAAAGAGCAACAGTTGGTAGATTTGAAAGAGTTGTAGAATTTACTCGTAACTTTAGAAACGAATGATCTGATCCAAGTCATATACAAGAATTTTCAGCAATAGAACATTATGCTTGTTGGTGGAATTATAAAGATAATATGGAATTTACTGAAAAAATGTTTGATTATATATTTGATAATATACCTGAATTAAAAAGAGAAGTAAAAGTTAAAGATAAGCTTTGAGTTGAAAAACTTGTTAATTTTAAAACTCCTTTTGAAAGAATAGATTATATAGAATGAGTTAAAAAAGCATGTTGAATTGATGTTTCTATTTATAAAGTATGAGATGAAGCAAAACTTATTAGTGATATTAAAAATGCTAAAGTAGAATTTGAATGAATGGATAAAATGCTAGTTCCAACACTTATTGATTATCTATATAAAAAAGTTTTGAGACCTGGTATTATTTGACCTGCTTTTGTTTATAATTATCCTAGAACTATGCAACCTCTAGCTAGACAAAGTGATGAAAATCCTGAGATTGTTGAACAATTTCAACTTTTAGTAAATGGTTGGGAATTGATTAAAGCATATAGTGAGCTTGTTGATCCAGAAATACAAAGATTAAATTTCTATGAACAAGCTAAAGCAAAAGAAATGTGAGATGAAGAAGCAACAAGTGAAGATGAAGACTTTGTATATGCAATGGAATATGGTATGCCACCACAATCTGGTTGGTGAATGTGAATTGAAAGGTCATTTTCTATACTAACATCACAAGATAACTTAAGAGATGTAGTACTCTTCCCTTTACTAAAATCTCAAAAATAATACTAAAACAAAAAAAATCAAAGCAGAAATTGCTTTGATTTTTTTTAGGTTTAAAATAAAACTATACAGTTCTTCTTTTTCTAAAGTAAAATATTCATCCTAGCATAAGTGAGCCTAAAAATAAAAATATACTTTCAGGTCATGTTTGAGGTAATTTTGTACTTTCATTAGCAATTATTTCTCATGTTGATAATACTCAAGTCATATTTTTTCATGCAAGTCCATAATATTGATTATCAGTTTCAGGATCTCAAGCATTTAAATCTACGATATTTTCTTCTGCACTAATTAAAGGAGTATTATTATCAACCGTAGCAGTTTCTGTTGTAGTTGTAGTTTCTGTAGTTGTATTAGAAAAATCTGAAACCATAAATTTTAATTCTCAATTTATTCATTCTTCTATGTTTTTTCAATCTTCATCTCTTATACTTATTACAACTATTTTATATTCTCAAGTAGTAATAGGATTTGATAGTATAAGAGTTAATTTAGTTTTATCATTTTCAACTAACTTTACCTCTTTAACTTTAGTTATCTCTTTATTATCTTTTGTTATTTTAAATTCTCTTAATGCTTCCTCGCCTTGATCTATATTCTTACTAAAAGTTAATTCAAGTTCTGTAGGACTTTTTGTTTCAACTTTATTTAAAGCAAATTTTGTTTCATTTAAAGATGTAGTATTAAAAATTCATTCAGGAGAAAAATCGCTTTCTTCTTCAGTAGTTTTATCTAGAGTAGTTACAACTACATAATATGTAGTATTTTCTTTTAATCATGTTATTATTGTTTTATTTTCTTCTATGATATCTCAAAAAGTTTTATAGTCTTTTCAAGCTGATTCAGAATAATATACAAAATATCAAGAAGCAGAATCAAGTTTTTCCCAAGTAATTTCTAAAGAAGTTGGCTCAGATTTTATAATAACAGGAGCTTTAGATAAAGTAGACTCAGCGAATGATGTATTTATTCAAATTATTAAAAAACTTAATAAGTAAACAATAATCTTTTTCATATATTTAATTTTTTATAAAATAAAATTTGTTTTTAAAGTTAAATTACTTAAAATAAACTTAAGTTACATTAATATAATACACTATTTATTATTTTATTTCAAATTTTTGCATATGAATTATAAGAAAAAGGCATTTACATTAATTGAATTGTTAGTTTGAATCGCTATAATTTCTATAATTACTCTTTGAATTACAAAATTATATTGAAATAATATACCTGATAAACAAAAATTAGATTTATTTACAAATAAGATTATTTGAATTATTGATAGTGTAAAAAATTATGCATTAGTATGAAAATGAATATGAACTACTTTAGAAACTCCAAAATATTTTAAGATAGAATTATCTGCAGGAGTATTATCTGCAGGTATATTTTCTGGATCATATTTAAAAACATATTATAATACTTGAACTACTGATGTTTTATATGATGAGATGACTATACCTACATTTAATGAGTTTTATAATATAAGTTCAATAAAATGTAAGAAACTTGATTTAACAGATGATTTAAATGCTATAGATGGAAAAGTTTATATTTCATTTGAATGATCAAACTCTACTTTAAGTTGATGTACTGATGATTTTCATAAAATTGTAGATATAGAACTTTATTATAAATCATTTAGAAAAATAATAAGATTGAATGCTTTAAGTTGAGTAATTGAAGAAATTAAAAATTAGTATTTTTTCTATATAAAAAATAAAAAAATACCAAATATAATACTCAAATTAATCAACCATATATAAATATATCTAAATACAATGAAATAGCATGATTTAAAATCAAATTACTTCAAATTAGATAAACTAATATAGAAAATATTACATTTAATAAAATAAATTTAATTGGAACGTTAAATTTTATTATTTTATTCGTTTCTATATATCAAATCATAAATAATAAAACTTGACTTAAAACAGTTATAATTCAACTTCACATAAATGAAAATTTTGGTATAAAAATTATATTTCAAATTATATTAAATAAAGCTACTACAATATTAATCTTTAATAATTTGGATTCATTATTTGATGCAATCAATATATAAATAAACAAATTTGAAATAAAATAAAATACTAAAACAAGTAAAACTATAAAAAATACACTAGATGATGAAAATATATGTCAAGGACTATTTATATAATCTTTGTTTGCAACCAACTCAATTATATGATTTCTATATAAAGTTCAAAATACAAGTAAAAATATAGAGAATGAAAATAATATTTTAAATGAAATATTTATTAATCTTTTCACTTCTTTAAAATCTTTATTTTCAAAATTTCTTGAAAATTCTGATAAAATAGAATTTAAATAAAATCATCACACAACCATAAGAACTTCAACAATTTTCATAGGTAAGCTATATAAAGCTATAGAAAGATCAGATGTATTTTTTGGTTCTAATAAAGAAATTAAAATTATATCTACTTTAAAATAAACAACAGATAAAAATAAAGCTAATCAGTAAGGTAAAGAGATTTTGAATATATGTTTTATGTATTTCCAATCAAAATCAAATCATATTTGTGTTATTTTTCTAGCATAATAATAATTTAATCATGTATTTAAAGAAATTCAAACTAATCCTGATATCATAATATAATAAAATGGTAATGAATAATTTAAAAACATTGATTTTTTAAAAAATACAAAAACTACTAAACAAATTCATAAAAATGTTATTAATTTTCATAAAATTGCTGAAAGTAAAGAGAATTCCATTTTAAGATTTGCTTGCATCAGTGCTAAAATAGATGAATTAAGTAATGAAATCAGAGTAAAAATAGATATTATAAAAATTGAAACAATTGTAATTTTATCATTATATCAAGGTAAAAAATATGCAATTCATACTGATAGAAAAATTATTATAATTCATAATAAAGTTCTTAGAGTCATAACATTTGAAACTATTTTCTTTGCATCTTCCCTATTTTTTGTTATCTCTCTAATAGTAATAGTATAAAGTCATAAATCAGCTAAAAAAGCAAATATTCAAAGATAATTATAAACTTTTGAATAAAGTCAAAATAATTCTTGGCTTAAATAATTTGTTAAAATTGATAGTAGAAGTATTGAAATTATTGCAGTTCATGCTTTTGATAAAATCTGAGCAATTGTATTAATAAATATTTTTTTAAACAAAATAATTCAAATTAAAAAATAAAATATGAAAAAGTCTTTTTGTATTTACTACATTATACTTGTTATTTTAAATATTTTTAATAATATATAATCATTAGAAAAAATCAATTTATAAATTTAAAAAAATATGAAAAATAAAAAACTTATTTATATCTATGTTGTTTTATTTGTGATAACTATTGTATTAATTTTTGTATGATTCTTTTTGTATTGAAATAATAAAAAAAGTAAATTAATTGATAATAATAAAGTTAATACAAATTCTAATTCTATTGAAAATACTGCTATAAGTAAGGAATACATTAAAAGTAAATTAGATATCATAAAAAATAGAATAAAAGTAAAAGATATAATATTAAAGTGAGATAATTATTTTGAAAATGAACAATTATGATTAGCTATTATTCAATATAAAATTGCATTAAATAACAATCCAAATGATTATAAACTTATAGAAAAAATTTGAGATATATATTTTGCTATGAAAAATTTTAATGAAGCTAAAAGTTATTATTTAAAATTAATTAATAATAATAACATTAATTTTGATAATAATAAATATATTTTATCTGTTATTTTTTCAGCTGATTTAACAAATAAAACAAATTTTAGTAATATTAAAAAAGAGATAGCACAAAATATACAAGATAAAGAGAAAATATTTTTTTATACAAATTCTATTTATTGTTTAGAAGATTTTCATTTATGTAGGAAAAATTTTGATGAAAAAATAATTGCTGAAAAAGATACATTGAAAAGTGATGAGTTAATTCAAATAATGGATGTTTTAAAAACATATAATGATTTTTGATACGTAGATTTGTATTACAAAAATACATTGATTATAGGGACTTTTATGAAGTTAAAACTTTATCCTATAGCAATATCTCTATCTAAAGAATTATTGAAAGAAAAAGAAGATTATAAAGCATTGATTCAGATTATTGCACAAAGTTACTTTGAATTATGAGATTACAAAAACTCTTATCTATATCTAAAAAAATATTTTGAACAAACTCCTACAGATTCAAATGCTGCATATATGTTATGAATATTGGATTTAAAGTTACAAAATTATATTTTAAGTAATATATTTTTAAATAAAGCATCATATTTATGATATAAAGATACTTTAAATATAAAAAGAAAAATAGCTTATAATTATTATATGTTAGATGAAAAAGAAAAGATGTATAATGTATTTGATGATATTATTAAAACAGAAAAAAATATAACAAAAGATGATATAAATATTATGATAAATTATACTATTGAAAATCAAAAATGAGATAAAACTTATGAATGGACAAAAATATGACTAAAACTTTTCCCTAAAGAATCTCTATTCTATGCTTATATGTGAAAACTTGAATTTGATACATGAAAACAATGATTAGCATTACTCTATGTTAAAAAATGACTTGAAATAGATAATAATAATCAATTATTAAATTATATATTTGCATTAATTAATAAAAAAGAAAACAAAATAGATGAAGCTAAAATATATTTTCAAAAAGCTTATGATACTAACAAAACTAGTAGTTTAGCTAAGGAAATAGAAAAAGAATTAGAAAATCTTTAATCTTTTAACTAAAAAATATGTCAAACATAGAAATCAATGAAAATAATGAAGAAAATGAACTTACTTCAAAACAAAAACTTGAGCTTTTAAAAAAGGAAGTTTATCAAAGTATTGCAAATGAGTTTAATATATCAACTGAAACTGCAAAAAAATTATCATCACTTAAAACTGAAACTTGATTAAATAATTTTGATAGTCTTAAAAATGAAATAGAAAAAAATAAACATATTGATTTAAAAGATAAAAATAATATCTTATCACTTACTTCAGAAAATCTACAAAATCTATACAACGCTATTTCTTGAGCAGAAAAACTTACTAATAAAGAATTTATAGATGAATTAGAAATTATAAAAATTTGAACTGGTGGGTCTCTATCAAAAAAACTTTTTCCTAAATTATATGAAAAAGCTGTGAAACCGGAAAACACTACAGATCAAATACTTTGATTTTGTTTATGATGAGTTGATACTTGCAGTACCACTATTAAATTTTTATTTGATATTTGAACTTGAGTTATAAAAACACCTAGTCATACTTATTTAGTTATATCATGAAAATGACAATATAAAAAGCTAGATAAAAAAACTTTTATTCTAGCTATGAGTATTTCTGTATCAGTTTTCTTATATTTTATCTATTATACTTTTTTTAATTAAAACTAATAAAAAAATGTTTATTTTTGATTAAATCTGATTATTATCTACGTTGTTTTTCTTCTAAAAAAGAAAAATAATGTAGATAATATAATTGATATAAAAATTATAACTATATTTTCTGGTCAAGTCTTTGGTAATTTATTGTTTTCAGAAGCAACAACTTCAGTACTTAACAAATTTCATGTTATTGATTTTCATGATAATCAATAATTTTGATTATCATTTGTATTTATTAAAGTAGTATTTAAATCTATATTATTTTCTTCTATATTATTATAAGTAGTCGTCTCATTTGGAGTAATAGTATTATTTTCTTCTTTAGGTGGATTATTTGCTTTAACAACAGGTGTGTTATTCTCTTCTAGAAGTGTATTACTTACTTCAATAACAGGTATATTACTATCATCTACAGGTGTATTATTTGTTTCAACAACAGATGTGTTGCTATCTTCTACAGATGTATCAATATCTTCATTAGCTAAATTAATATCATTAAATAATTCTAAAATAATATTATCTTCTTCAGTTAATTCTCATTCAGCATAAGAAACAAAATTTACTCAGAATAATGTGAAAAATAATAGATATATAACAATTTTTTTCATAAAATAAATTATTATTTAATATATAAATATATAATACAATCTTTACATAATATTTCAATTTTAAATTAATCTTTTTCTTAAATATATTACATATAATAAAAATTATCTATTTAATTTAAAACAATACAAATGAAAATTATTAATTTTTATTACTTAAATTTGTATTTATATATCCAGTCACTTAATAAAACTTTTCAATTCATCTTTTAAATCATCTCTTTTAAGTCAAAAAGAAATACAAGCTTTTAAAAAACCTATTTTACTTCAAGTATCATACCGAGTTCATTTTATTTTAACTCAATGAATTGTTTTTTCTTGTCTTAATAATTCAAAAGCATCTATTAATCTAGTTTCTCAATCTCATCAAATAGGAGTAGATCTCTCTAAATATCCAAATATATCAGGAGTTAAAACATATTTTCAGATATTACCATTTCTAGATTTTGTTTCACTAGCTTTTGGCTTTTCTAAGAATTTTTTTACTTTAAATATTTCAGCATCTGGAGTATCAGTTTCAAGTATTCAATAATTTGAAACTCTATCTTCTGGAACTTGGAAAGAACAAATTACTGGAGTTCAAGTTTTTTCATAAGCATCTACCAATTGTTTTGCAGCTGAAACATCATTATCAATTATATCATCTCAAAATAAAACTAAAAATGGTTCATCTCATATAAGATTTTTTGTTCTAAGTATAGCCTCTCAATCCCCTTTTGGATAAGGTTGTCTAACATAAACTATATTTGCCATACTATTTAATCATTTAACTGTTTTTAGGTAAGCAAATTTTCCGCTTTTATCAAGTCTTTCTTCTAACTCAAAATTTGAATCAAAATGATCTTCTATAGCTCTTTTACTTCTTCAAGTTACAATTATTATATCAGTACATCAAGCTGAAATTGCTTCTTCTACAAGCATCTGCATAACTGGTTTATCTATAATTGGAAACATCTCTTTTGGTAAAGCTTTTGTAGCTGGAAGAAATCTAGTTCACATTCAAGCTGCTGGAATTACACATTTTGTTACTTTTTGCATAAATAAGTGGTTAAGTAGTAAATTTAAGAAATAAGCTAAATAATAATTGTCATACTCGTGCTCGTGTGCCCCTTGTGGGTATGACACGAGTATCCAGTAAAATAAACATTGCTAGTACACTGGATTATCGGGTCATACTCTCAAGAGTACAGGCCCCCGATAATGACAAAAGTGTAATTTTATATTTATTTCATCATTCCTTAATATTTCTCATCTAAGAAAACTATCTCTAAATCAAATTTGTCTCTTAGATGGTAAGCAAGTAGTTTGGGTCATATCTTTTCAGTTTCCCGATGTCAACAAAGCATAATAGATTGTCATAATTCTTTTGCTCACATTATCTCATGATGAGCAGCTTCTCAAGTAATAAATAAATCAAATCATTTTTCTTTAGCTTCTTTTATTCCACTTCATCATCATCAGCTCACAAAAGCTACACTATTTATAAAATCTAAATTTCAAAAATTGTATAGTTTTTTTTGTAATTGTAAAGTATCTGAAAATAAAGTCTGTAATGATGAAATATGAACTTTATTTTCAAATTTCAATGCAAATCATATTTCATTTTCATGCCGTGTTCAAAATTTTTCAATTGTATAATTTTCATAAATTCATACATTTGCCGATATTGTAGGAGAAGAAGATAATCAGAATATATTTAGAAAACCTTTTAATAATCCTATATTATTCCCTACTTCTTCATGTGCATCAAGTGGTAAATGACAAGCATAAAGGGCTATATCATTATTTATAAGTTTTTGTGCTCTTTCATATGGAACTCATACAAGTGCTTCTTCAAATCACCAATACATACCATGATGACATAAAACCATATCAACATCTTCTTGTTTTGCTTTTTCAAATATATAAGTGGAAGCATCTACACTATACCCTATTTTTTTAATTTCTTTTTTAGAATTATCAACTTGTAAGCCATTTTTTGAACTATCTTTAAAATCATTTATTTTCAGATATTCATTTAGATATGTGATTAAATCTTGTTTTTTCATAAATGGAGTTTTGTTTAAAATCTATTAAAATTTATTGTAATAAAATATAAATTAAATTCAAATAATTTTATAAATTCTAAATAAAAAATAAGTCATTATCTACTTAATATAGATAATGACTTTAAAAATATAGATTTTTTTATTGAAATAATTTATATTTTAAATTCATGTATATATTTACTAGTTTAAATCATTTTGATTGAATAAAAACTACAAGTTTATCAAAATCATTATCTATTGCTTTACATAATTCTTTTGGATCTGAACGATGAATTAAATCTTTAAATTTTTCTGTTTCTAGAATATCAATTAATTTACTTAATTTTTTTATATCAGTAATATTAATTAAAGTAATTAATATTTCAGTTTCTATATTATCTATTATATTAATTAAATCACTTAATTTTTCTGTATTTGTATTATTAATTAATTTATCTAAAAATTTTGGTCTCTTATTAACTAAGTTAGTTAATTTTACTATATCTGTAATATTAATTAAATCACTTAATTTTTCAGTATTTGTATTATTAATTAAACTAATTAAACGTTCAATAGCTATAATGTTATTAATTAAACTACTTAAACTTTTTGTATTTGTATTATTAATTAAACTACTTAAAATTTCTGTAGTTATATTGTTTATTAAAAAATTTAAGTTTAAAGGATTTGTATTATTAATTAAATCAATTAATTTACTTTCATTTATTTTATAAGAAATTAATTTAGTAATTATTCAATCTTCACATAAATCATATAAATTATTTATATCAACTTTTTCTTTATGATTCAATAAATTAATAATATATTTAAAGGTTTTTATATCAATTTTTCATTCCTGAACAAGAACTGTAAAATCATTTAATCACAATCATTTATCTCATTCTTGATCTGGAATTTCTTCTTTTCATTTACTTAAATTTTTAGGTAATCTTTTTTTATGAATTTCACTTAGATTTCTGTCATAAACTTTATTTACAACTAAATCAACCCTTTCAGAAGTTTCTTCTTGATATATTTGTCTAAGTTCTTCATATATATTTTTACCTAATTTAATATTTATATGCTCTATAAATTTTTTAATAATTTCATCATTATCATCGAGAATAGGATCTCTATCAATTTCTAATTCACTTAGATTTTTTTTAACTATTTCTTTTCTAGAAATAATAATTCTTCTAAGAGTTGTTAAATTATCAATATATAAAATTTTAAATTCTTCTCCCAGCTGTCAACGATAAAAATGTTCCACTTTATTTTTATCATGAATGTTTCAAGATGGATATTTTCAAAAAATTACTTGTAATTTGCGGTCATTATAATCTTCTATACTACCTATAGTTGGTTCGTCTAATATTTGGCTTTCAACTAATGATCTATGTTCACTTGTATCTTTTTCATCATCTGATGAAAGTAAATCTGCTACACTCTTATTTAGATCTTGTTTTATTACATCTAATACATTCATTCATCCTGTTAACTCTTGATCCATACCTAATCATTTACAAAATTGATTAATTCTATCAGACATTTTTTACTATATTAAAAATTACTTTAACTCTAAATATAAGTAATATTTACATATTGTCAAATTATTTTATAATAGATTTTAGAAATCATTTAAACAAAGGATGTGAGTCAGTAGGGCGAGATTTAAATTCTGGATGAAATTGAGATCAGATCATAAATTTATGATTTTTAATTTCAACTATTTCTACTAGTTCTCAATCTGGACTAGTTCATGAAATTATAAATCAAGAATTCTGCATCTCGTCTCTATATTTGTTATTAAATTCAAATCTATGTCTATGTCTTTCATCTATATCATTTTTTCAATAAACATCATAAGCTAAAGTTCAATTTTTTATATGACATGGATATGATCAAAGTCTCATAGTTCATCATTTTTTGTAAATTCATTTTTGTGATTCCATTATATGAACAACTTTATCTGAAGTATTTTCATTAAATTCTTCACTATTTGCAGTTTTTAAATTAAGTACATTTCTAGCAAATTCGATAGCCATAATTTGTGAACCTAAACATATTCATAAATAAGGTATATTATTTTTTCTTGCATATTCACATGATTTTATCATTCATTCTATTCATCTTTCTCAAAATCATCATGGAATACAAATTCAATCAAGTCATTTTAATAAATCAGTTCAATTTTGTTCTTCAATCAATGAAGCATCTATAAATTTTAGTTCTACTTTCTTTTTTACTTCAAATCAAGCAATTTTTAATCATTCATTTAGAGAAAAATAAGAATCTTCTAATCAATTATATTTTCAAATCATTCATATAACTACTTTTTCTTTAGAACTTTTTATATTATCATTCAATATTTTCCATTTTTTTAAATCAAATCAGTTATTTGGAAGTCAAAATTTTTCAAGTATCAAATCTCAGAATTTTCTTTCATTATAATTTAAAGGAACTTCATAGATACTACTCACTGTCGGAGATGGAATTACATTTTTTTTATCTACACTACACATATATGCAGTTTTTTCAACCAATTCATCTGTAATTTCCATATCTGCTCTAAGTACCAAAAAATCAGGAGTTATACCAAAAGACATAAGTTCTCTTACAGAATGTTGTGTTGGTTTAGTTTTTAATTCTTTACTTGAAGCAATATAAGGTAGAAGTGTTACATGTACAAATAATACATTTTCTTTACCAAATTCACTTTTAAGTTCACGAGCTGATTCAATTAAATATGCATTTTCTAAATCCCCTACTGTTCCTCATATTTCTACTATCAATATATCAGAATTATTTGATTTATAAGCCTCAATTATCTTTTCTTTTACTAAATTTGTTAGATGTGGAATTATCTGAACAGTTTTTCATAAAAAATCACCATTTCTTTCTCTTCTAATAAGTTCTTCATAAAATCTACCAGAAGTAAAAGATGATGAATAATTTAAATTAGCATCTATAAATCTCTCATAATGACCTAAATCTAAGTCTGTTTCACTTCAATCATCTGTAACAAATACTTCTCAATGTTGAAACGGAGACATAGTACCTGGATCAACATTTAAGTATCAATCGAGTTTTTGCATAGATACTTTATATCATCCTCATTTTAAAATTGCTCCAATAGATGAAGCTGTTATTCCCTTTCCAATACCAGATAGTACTCATCATGTAACAAATATAATTTTCATAATTTAAATGTTTTTTAAAAATAAATTTTACTTTTAGTCATTGGTTTGGTATATTGTAAGTAAATATTTATTTTTACAAATTTTTTATGACAAAAACTTATTTTTTACACCAGGATTTAGATAATTGATATACAAATAAAAATATGTATTATTTACTTTGATTTAATCCTACATTATGAACTGTAATTTTTGATGATGAAAAAGTTAATCTCATTTTTGATGCTAGATATTTTTGAAAAATTCAAAAGATACCTAAAGCAAGATTTAAAAAGATTTTTTGAAGTAAAATGGAAATCAAAAATATACTTCTTAATATAGATTTAGAAATAAAAATAGATAAATTTATTAAATGAACAAATTTGATTATAGAAAAAAATTTACCTACATTTTTATATAAGAAACTTAAAGAATTAAAACCAGAAAATATAGAAATGATAAATAATATCTTTGCTAAGGAAAGAATTACAAAAAAAGATTGTGAAATAAATAAAATAAAAAAAGCAATTACAATAATAAATAAAGTTTATAGAGAAATCTATAATACGAAAGAAACTTTGATTTGAAAAACTGAAAGAGAGGTAAGAAAATTGATTATAGAACTGATTATAAAAAACTGATGAGATGAG
Source organism: Patescibacteria group bacterium UBA5194 (assembly GCA_002412935.1). GTDB lineage: Bacteria > Patescibacteriota > Gracilibacteria > BD1-5 > UBA6164 > Altimarinus. The sequence goes on from DHWA01000017.1 coordinate 25,519, forward strand.
GAAAGTTTTCCTACAATTGTTGCATTTTGAAAAAATAGTGCTATTCCACATCATGAAGCTTGAAATACTAAAATTTGAAATTGACCACTTTTGATTGATATGTGAGCTGCTTATCAATGATATCTAAGTGATTTTACTAGAACTTTTTGGGTTTGAGAAAAAACAAAAGACTACGAATTATTTCAAAAAATAAAAAAAATAGTTATAAATGCTCATAATTTATGAGTAAAATTCATCAAAGAAAATTATTGTATCAATGAATCTATAAAACCTGTTAATTGTGAAAATAATTTAATAGGTAAAGATTTAGATAAAATAGTAAGAAAATATATAGAAAATTCTTGATATTGACAATACTTCACACATTCTACATGACATTGAATCTGACTTCAAAATCACGAAGAACCATGGATTTCAGAAAGAAAATGAGATATAAAATTACAAAAATGAATGGTTTTTACAATAGAACCAGGTATTTATTTACCAAATAAATTTTGATTTAGATGGGAAAATATAGTGATAATTTAATAAATTATGATTTTAAAAATAGATTTTCTAAAAATTAGAAAATCTATTTTTAATGTTTAATATAATTATTTTAATTTTTAAAACACCTAATAGGAAAACCATGTCAACGGCCAAAATTATTAACTAATAATGTTGTATCTGTAAAATTTAAACGATTTGCATTAGTCAAATATGGTGTTGTTGACCAATAATGTCAAGATATACCTACTTCAAATGCTCATGCTCATGACCGATTACGTAATCATGCCTTAGGTAATTTTAAAGCATTAGACATATTTAATCAACTTGTCCCCCATCAACCAGCTGAAACTACTCAAGCCCATTCTGATTGATTTGGTATATGGTATCATGTAGCACATGGTCATTGTCTTGTTGTTGTATTATCTAATGTATCTCACCATAAATTATTATTTTGAGGATTAGTCCAATCACTAAATCACATTATAAAATTTGGTGATGAACTATAATAATTTCAAGGTCAATATGTAGATGCATTAACTTGTGAAGTAGAAGTAGTTCATCATATCAAAGATCAGAAATTATTTCACCATTGAAAGTATTGTCAATATGAAGTTGCACTAGTTCATGCTGTAGTTGTTCATATATTACATGCTGATAAAGTATATCAAGTTCATACTCCACTACATACTATTATATCTGCAGTATTACATCATGTATAAGTACTTATTGCTACTCATATTTGTCATGCAAATGGACAACTTGCAATTGAATTTATTGCTGTCCATTTTGCATACAATGTTACATTGTTTGTTCACATTGTGTAACTTGCTCCATTTACATAGACTACTGCTCATGTTGGGCTTGTTGCCCATCATGCAAAAGTATATCATGTTTTTACAAATGCATTTGTTGTTAGGTTTGCACTTGCATCTGTTGCTATTGTTTGATTTGACATTGTTCATGATGTACCTCCATTTATATTAAAAGTTATTGTATATGTATTTAATATACATGTATTTCATCAATCTATTGTATGATAATTTGTATTACAACTATATGTACATAATCATGGGGTTGTATCATAATTCCATGTTCATCATGCTGCACTTGTTGCATTTGATATTTTCGTTGTTCAATCTGGGGTTGTTCATGAACAAGTTTCTTGTACACATTCTTCTCATACTAATACTTTTCATTCTCAACATGTATAATAACATGGTAAAGTATCATCAATTCATTGCCATTCTTGATTTATTAATGTTGGGCTTAATGTTGTGAATATTGCTCAAATATAACTTGGTTCTTGAGCACAACTATATGCTATTGTTGTTGATGATTCTCATGACAATCATCATACATTGTTTGTTATATATGTATCTACTAGAGCTATTGCTCATATAGAATTATTTGTAGTATCTAAATTCATTATCTCTGTATAGATTGGATCTTGGTTTAATATAGTTCAATCATATACTTGTTTTAGATTATTTATAAATGTTATTTTATCAGCATCCTCTGTTAATGTTGTATCTGTACTTCAACTATATATTTCTATATCTCATGAAGGAATAAAATCAAATCATCCTGTCATTGTATATCATAGATTTTTATATGAATCTGGTATATTTGAATAATTATTATATACCAATTCTCTATTATCTATTATACTTTGTAGGTCTGTATCATATAGATTTGCATTTATTATACTTGGTACTGCTAATATATAATACATTGATCCTGTACTTACTTTTATTATTTTTTCATTATATGTTCCAGTTACCATAGCTAGTGCTGTTTTATCTGTAGATGCATTTGCTTGTTCTGGTAATAATGGTAGATTATATGATAATGATCATCCTCATTCTAGTATAGCTCATATTTGATATTCTACTTTATTATTTGCTACACTATATGTATATTCATTACCTGTTAATGGATCAGTTGGTTTTTTATTAAGTCTTCATAGATTTATTATTACATTATCTCACACTGTTCATTGACTCCATGCTACTCATCATTTATATGTTATATAATCTCAGTTATCCGGAGTTGGGTAGAATCATTTATCTGTTATGAATAACTCTAAATTCTTTTTTATACTATTTATATCTGCTATTCTTACACTATCTCTAGAATTTCTTGTATAGTTTTGGAATGATATAAAGCCTATTGTTCCTAGAATTGCTAGGATTGTAATTACTACTATGAGTTCTACTAAGGTGAATCATTTTATTCTCTTTTTAATACATTTTAATTTTTCTTCTTTATTGTGTTTATTAGACATAAGTATAATCATTATATAGTATAAAGTTTCTTTATTATATTATATAATTTTAATTAGTGCAAGTATTATTTTAATTTATTTTTATTTTATACCTCAAATCATCTACATTTCATGCTCATAAAAGTAATATGATTGAAGATTTTGGATTTTTTTTATCATAATCGATTATCAATTTTAAAGTATTTTCTAATCATTCTCAATCAATTTTATTTAGATGATTTATTAATTCTATTAGTTTTTTTGAATTGATTTTTTCTTTGTCTTCAAAGCTATCTCTTGATTCATATATATCTGGGATAATTAATTTGTCAGCACTAGAAAAACAATCTTTAAATCATTCTATTAGATTTAGTGTTCTATTATATTGATGTGGTTGAAATACTACAAAAAGTTTTTTATCTATATTTTTTTGTTTTAATGCATCAAGTGTAAGAGAAATTTCTGTTGGATGATGTCAATAATCACTCATTAATATATTTCAATTTTCTGTTGTTCAAATTATTTCACTTCTTCTCCAAACTCAAGTATAATTTTCTAATGAATTTAATATATTTTTATCCTCTAAATTCAATATCTTTCAAACTACAAAAGCTATTTTTGCATCAAATTCTATATGTTTACCTGGAACTTGTAGTGAAATTTTTGGGAAATTAATTGTTTCTTTTTTTCAATCTATATGAGTAATTAAAAAGCTATCATTATTGATTATTACATAATTTATATCTTTTCTTAAATTAAAAAGCTTCATACTTGAAGTACAATTTGCATTAAGTATAGCATATCATCATGATTTTATATTATCTAAAAAAGTTTTAAATGCACTTTCATAATCAGTTAAATCATGATAATAATCTAAATGATCTAAATCTATATTTGTAATAATTCATATAAAAGGAGTATATTTTAGAAATGATCTTTTATATTCACAAGCTTCAATTACAAAGTATGTATTAGTTTCATCATTTTGTCATTGCGAAGTATAAAGCAATCCATTTACTAAATTGTCTTCTTTTTTCTGGATTGCTTCGTTATTACTCGCAATGACAGTATTTCTTGTATAAAAATTTTTATTTCCAAATTCTTTTAATAATGTTCAAACTACACTTGTAAAGTTTAAATCTGTATTTTTAAGCATAATTGAAATCATTGAAGATGTAGTTGATTTACCATGACTTCATGAAACTGCAATAAGTTTTTTTTCATTTGCTATTAAAGCTAAAGATTCTGGATAAGAAATTGTTTTAATTCATAAACTTCTTGATTTAATAATTTCTACTTGGGTATTCGGAATTGCCTCAGTATAAATAACTAAATCAAATTCATTAGTAATTCTTTTTTCATCTTCTCACACTATTATACCTATTCACTCATTTTTTAATGATTCAACAAGTTCACTTCCAAATTTATCACTTCAAAAAACTTGCCATCAATTTTCATTGTAATATCTAGCAACTGCAGATATACCAATTCATCAAATTCATATAAAATATACTTTTTTCATATTTTTTTTAAATTATATCTATAATATTTAACTGTAAATTTTTTCTACCATTATAATTATCTAAATTAAGTTCAAAAATAATAGAAATATCATCAGATTTTTTTATTTTATCCATAAATTGTCACATTCCAAAAGCAAGTATTTTAAAACCATAATTTGTCTCAAATTTAATATGATCAATTCACTGTCATAGATAAGCAACTTTATTATAATTTAGATTTCTCACCATAAAAACTGGCTTGAGGTTTCAAAGTCAGAAAGGCTTAAATACATTGACTTTATCAAGAAAATTGAATCAAAGCTCTTCTATTTGTATTATCTTATCAACTGATATAGTTTTTTTATGTTCACTAAAATCAACTTCATTTATATCTGCTAATATCAGATCTTTAAATTCTTGAAAATTCTCTTTTAAAATACTAAATCAAGCAGCTTGTTTATGTCAACCAAACTTTAAAAAATAATTTTCATATTTTTCCAGTATTTTGACTATAGAAAAAAATTCAGGACTTCTACAACTAGCGATATATTTATCAGCTTCTTCTTTTAAAACAATAGATGGACGATAAAATTTTTCTGTTAATCTTCATGCTACAATTCATATAATACCATGAGTTATCTCAGTAGAATGATAAAAAATAATATTATCTTTTTCATTTATATTTAAAAGTGATTCCTCAAAAAAATACTTTGTTAAATCTTTTCTTTTTTCATTTAACAATTCTATTTCCTCTATAGTTTCTTCTACACTATCACTATTATTTAAAATCAAATTTATTGCTTTGTATGGAGTATCCATTCTTCAAGCAGCATTTAGTTTTGGTCAAATTAAAAAACTAAATATATCACTATCTAAATCTTCATGTATTTTCTGTTCTATAAGTTTTCTTAATCATCTTGATCTTGATTTCTTGATTTGTTTTAATCATGCTTCAACTATAATTCTATTTTCTCAAACTAAAATCATACAATCAGAAACCGTTCAAATAGCCGTTATATCAATAGTTTCTTCTATATATTTTTTTACTTCTTTTTTTTCTAAAAACTCTAAAGCTAAAGCTGAAATAAGTTTAAAAGCAACTCAAGCTCCTGATAAATGTTTAAATGGATAATTACAATCTGGTCTTTTGGGATTAATTAAAGCAATAGCTTCATCTGGAATTATATCAGGAACAGTATGATGATCAGTTATAATTACATCAATTCATTTAGATTTTGCATATTTTACAATTTCAGTATCTCTAGTTCAGCAATCTACCGTTATAACTAAATCAACTCAAATAGATGCAAATTCATCTATAAAATATGCTTTTAGACCATATCAATCGTTGATTCTATGAGGTAATCTATAACTTGCCAGGATTCATACTTTTTTGAAAAAATGCATCAAAATAGAAGCACTAGTTACTCAATCTACATCATAATCGCCAAAAATCATAACTTTTTGTCAAAGCTCTTTTGCTTTTTTAATTCTTTCTACAGCTTCTTTCATCCCAGTAAGTAAATATGGATCATGTAAATCGTCCAAAGAAGAATTACTATTAAAATCTCAATTAAATCTTTTTAAAAGTATTGATTCTATATCTTCCAAAGCTTCATTTTCATCGTATTTAATTATATTTCATTTAAAACTTAAATTTGAGTGCATTATTAACATATAAAAACTAAAAAATAAAAGTAAGTACAACTTACTTTGCTTTATTGATGATTGTCAATTTTAAAAATCACCAAATTTCAATCATTATCAAAAGATCACCAAGCTCTATATTTTTTATTTATTCTGAAATACCATATATTTGATTCTTTTGGATTTCTTTCTTTGAAATAGTTTTTTAAATTATTTCAAGATAATATGTTTATTTTAGCTTTTTTATATTGAATCAATAAATTTCTTTTTTGTAAAAAATCAAGAATTCATTCATCTTCAAATATATTATTTAAATTGTTCATAAATTATATATTTGTAAATAAAGATTTATCTTTTAATAAAGCTTTTTTTGATAAATTAATTAATTCATCAGTTAATTCATCCTGATTAGCTTCATACAAAATAATATTATTATCTTGATTTACAAAATTTCTAAGTTTTGAAAGATGAGAATAATTTATTTTATTTCAATATCTTTTTACTAAATTTTCTGGAACTCATTCAATTGTGATTGTTGCCATACTCTTTAAAAATTAGTTATAAAACTATTAACAGTATAATTATATTTCATTTTTTGCAAAACCATTTTTATCTACATACTCTTTAGCTTTGAGTACAAATGCTAAATCTCTGTCATTCTGCTTGATTCAGTATGGATTTTTTGTTACTTTTGAATTAAATAGATTTATTGCTTCATCAAAAGTAACCCAAAGTAATTTAAAATTTCTAGATTTTTCAAAATATGTAAGATCTAAACTTCCATAATCACCAGTTTTTTTAGATATATAACAAGTTGATATATCATTTTTGGTATTTTTTAAAGGGTCTATATAACTAGATGTTCATAATTTTGAAATAATATCTATTATACAACCAGCTTCTTCTTTTACTTCTCTTACTAAAGCATCAGATTCATTTTCTCATTCATCAATTCAACCTCATGGAATTTTATAAAACTCTCAATTATCAACAGATAATATAGCAATTTGTCATAAATCATTTAATATAACACTTCTTACAGCAAATCTATTTTCTACTCATTTTTCATTTAATTTATTCATATTTATATAATTAGATAACTACCCAACCACTTTCAATAAAATTAAACCTATAATTCAAAAAAACATTGAAAATAGAAATCATCCCATTACTATTTTTCAAAATCTTTTTTCACCAAATCTCCATGCTATTGTTCATTTAACTATATTGTTTGACATAACTGCTATAATTATAGTCATACTAGCAACACTTGAAATTAATTTTCAATCTTTTGCATCTACAGCCATAGTTTGACTGATTGCATCTACATCTGCAAGTCATGAGATTATTCAAAGTGTGTAATAAAAATAATCTCACCAAATATCTTTATATTCAGTTCAAACTGCAGCAATAAATTTTATCATAAGTACAAATAATGCAAACTTTATTGCTGGTCATACTGTAAATGGACTTTTATAATTTGATTCTATATCTGATTTTATAATTAATTTCTCATTTTTTGATTTATTGTAAAAATAATATATATATAATCACATTCAAACAAGCATCAAAATCGCTGGAACAGTAATTGCATTTAACATATTTATATTAAATAAAAGCACTATCAAGATTACTCTTATAAACATTATTGCTGAAGCTATAAGTGTTCAAACTACATATAAATCTATATTTTTTGTATCTTTTTTAGAATTTTCAGTCATAGAAGCTGTAACTGCTGTTGATGAAATAAGTCATCAAATAGCACCAGAAGCAATTATACTATTTTTTTCTCATATAAATTTTGAAAGTATATATCAAACATAACTAATGGCTGACATTAATACAACAAAAAACCAAATTCAATATGGATTAAAAAACTCTATATTAACAATTGGTAAATTTAAAGCTTCTGTAGAATATCATAAAATTTGTAAAATTTGAAATATAGAAAATTTCAAATCAGGTAGTAATGGTAAAATAACAATAGAAATAACTGCAAATTTTAAAGTATTACTTACTTCTTCCCTACTTATTTTTTCCTTTGCTTTCATTAAAAAATCTTTAGAAGAAAGAATAAATGTAATGATAATAGAAAAAATAACAGCAAATTTAGAAAATCATAAGATTACAAAAACTCATAAAAAATAAGTTAAAAACACTGCTATCTCAGTAGTTAATCATAATTGTTTTTCCTTAAATACTCAATAAATATATGAAACCAAAGTAAAGGCTCATAAAATAATTATTGATGTAATAAGTATAATATGACTATTTAATATATTATCTAAAGCAACACTTATTCATCAAAAAAGAGAAATCAAAGCAAAAGTTCTTATTCAACCAAAAGAAGGCCTTTCTTTTATATCTAAATCTTTTTTATTAAATATATCTCTTTCAGCTCAAACTATTGCTCATAATAAAGCAGATAATAATAATTGTAAAACAAATGTTACTAAATCCATAAAAATTAAATAAGAAATAAAATAGTAATATTTTTCTATGTTTAGTCTAATAAAATCTTTAACTAAATCAAATTTTTATTATAAACTTCTTCCGACTATATATCAGCTTGTCCAGGCAAATTGTAAATTAAATCATCACGTTTTACCAGTTATATCAAGTATTTCTCAAGCAAAATAAAGTCAAGATATAAGTTTTGATTCCAAATTATTGGTTAATTCATCTATTTTTACTCATCATCAAGTAACTTTTGCTTCTTTCCAAGTTCTGTAATCTTGAAGTTCTAAACCTATTTTTAGATTTTCATTATTTAAATTAAAAAAACTAACTACTCTTTTCGGTGTTTTTTCGAGGTTAAAACTTAGTTTTAAAATAATATTTTCTTTTATAAATGATCTTGTAATATAATCATTTTTTTCATTTTCTTGGATTTTTGATAAATCTAAATTATTAGTAAATTCAGTTAAATCAAGAGAATTAATGTATTCTCAAATAGCAATTGAAGAATTGAAAACTATAGGTCCTGATAGTCAAAAATGAGTAAAAAGTAATGGTCAAGTTTCTGAGTAAATAGTTTTTTTTGAGATATTTGAAATAACTTCTAATTTCAAGTCTGTGCTTATTCAAGAAATATCACTTAAATCTTTTTTTGTTACCAAAGAACAAAGTCATCTATGTGGAGTTATAATTGTATGACCAAAATTTTTAGACCAAACATATCAGTCTCATGTAGTTCAAACATGGCTAAAACTTTTTCATCAAGTAGTTATAACTAATTTATCACAAGTATATTTATCTCAATTTTCTACTAATATTTCAAAATTATCATTTTTAGATATTTCAATAACTCTAGAGTTATAAATTATATCTGTTTTATTTTGTTTTGATTTTTTAACAAATAAATCAAGTAATTGTTTACTATTTCAACTTTCAAGTAAAAGTCTTCATCTGTCTTCTTCTATTATATTTATTCAATTTTCAGCAAAATATGAAATAATATCATAGTTATTAAATTTTTTAAACATACTAATAAGAGCTTTTTTATTTTGACCAAAATAATCTCTTTCTGGCTCAATATCCATATTTGAAACATTAGCTCTTTCTCATCAAGAAAGTAATATTTTTGTTCCGGGAGTTTTATTTTTTTCTATAATTAATTTACTTAAATTTTTTGGACTTTCTATTGAAGTAAAAAGACCAGATGCTCAAGCTCATATAATTATTAAGTCGTAGTGTTTTTGCATAAATAGTAATTATTTTTCTATAATTTTTTTTTCTACATCAGTTCATCAAATATTTTTTGAAATTTTATATCTTTGAAATACTCAAGTTCAAGTAAAATCTTTGTTCGAACTAATTGTAAATGTAGCTAATCATCATAAATTTTTTATAGATAAATTTGCTCTATCAAAAGAATTATTTAACATTCAAGTAAAAGAATTTAAATTTGTATTTGATATAACTCATGAACTTACAAAAGTACTTTCTAAAGAAGGATTTGCTCAACTAAATGATACTATTTCATAATAAATAGGTCATCAATTTTTTAGGCTTATAGTTCAGGTAAAATTTGAATTTCAAGAAAATGTAAAAGTGTTATTTTCATTGTTATTAATAGTATAATAATTATCTATTTTAGTTATTTTTTCACTATTAGTAATATCTCATTCTAAATTAGAATTCACTAAATCGTTTATTTTATCATTTTTATTAAAAAGTTCTTCAATAAAACTATTTAATTTTATATTTTGATTAACTTTTGTTGATATAACAACAAATGATAATGTTAATGTTAAACTTAAAAATATACTCCAGATTAAAATTGATGCTCTTATATTAGTTTTTTGCATATACAATAAAAATATGTTAAAATATAAATAATATCTCTAAAACTCTTAATACTTTCTACTATTATTATATGCAAACTCAAATAAAAACAACAAAAAAAACAAAAATAGACTTAGAATCTACTAAAAAAGAAGATTTGAAAAAATGGGTTCTAGCTCTAGAAAAGAAAAGTGAGTATAGTTCAGATAAATTCACAAAAATCGAAGAAAAAATCAAAGATTCTATAGCTAGACAAGTAACAGATGAAGCATTAAGTGATATAACTGTCTGAGCGTTAGTTTTATGAAGTTCAGATATACATTTTGAATGTTTTGAAGGTAAAATCCAAGTAAGATTTAGAATAGATTGAGTTTTGGTTGATATTTTTACTTTAAATGCAAAAGAATATAAATTATTACTAGAAAGACTTAAATACTCAGCAAATTTAAAATTAAACATAATAAATCTGCCTCAAGATTGAAAATATAGTGTAAAAATAGAAGATAGAAAAATAGATATAAGAGTTTCTATACTTCCAACTAAATATTGAGAAAATGCAGTTTGTAGAATACTTGATTCTAAAACTAGTATAGTCAATTTTGAAGAACTATGATTTTTTTGGACAAGCAAAAGAATAATAGAAAAAACATTAGATAAAAAAAATGGTATGATTCTAGTTACATGACCAACTTGATCAGGTAAAACAACTACACTTTATACAATGCTTTCTAAATTAAATACTAGAGATAAAAAAATCATTACATTAGAAGATCCAATAGAGTATGAAATGCCTTGAGTAATACAAACAGAAGTTAATGAAAAAGTAGGTTTTACATTTGAAAGTTGATTAAAATCTATATTGAGACAAGATCCTGATATAGTAATGGTATGAGAAATAAGAGATTCTGAAACTCTAACTACTGCTGTTAATGCTTCATTAACTGGGCATCTAGTATTATCAACACTACATACAAAAAGTGCAAGTGAGACAATAGATCGTATACTAAGTATGTGATTAAAACCATATATTATGGCTTCAGCACTTGATGTAATAATAGCTCAAAGACTAGTTAGAAAGATATGTGTACATTGTAAAATAGAAAAAGAAAAAACACCTCAAGAAATAGCACTTATAAAGGCTATGATGGAAGAAATAGATATGAAAAGTGTTTGAACTGAGAATATAAAATTATATTATTGAACTTGATGTGATAAATGTAACAATAGTGGTTTTAAATGAAGAGTTTGAATATATGAAATAATTCACATAAATGAAAGTATCAGAGATCTAATTAGATGATCTCAAAAAAGTGATGAAATAATAAAAGCAGCAAAAGATACTTGATTTATATCAATGAAAGAAGATGGAATTTTGAAAGCTATAAAGTGATTTACAACTATTGAAGAAGTATTAAGAGTTATCTAGTTTATTAATCAATACTTAAAATAGTATCTCAATTAATTTTTGCAAATACAACTCAAGCTCTCATAAGTTTAATATGACCAAGAGTAAATTCATCAAATTTTATATTTGAAAGTATATTTTCTATACTTATACCAAACCTTTCAGCTATTTGTAAAATTTTCGGACTTACTGCATAATAATTATTTCATAATTTATTTTGCATTTCAATATTAACAGGAGTATTTTCTCTTATAAAAATAAGAATAGGTTTTATTAATTTATCAATTATTAATGGATCAAATTGTAGTCATTTTTTTTGATATAATTCTTTTAAATATTCAATAAATACTCTACTTTTTTCTTTTAGTTTAAGATTATAAATAATTAAAGGGATATTTTCATTTAAAAATAAAACTCTTTCTTCTTTGTCATTGTATTTAGGAAATGACTCACTTAACTCTCTTTTTGAAAAAAAATTATAAATTATAGCTTCAAAATTTATTGGGTCAGATAATATTTCAATAAGTTCAGTTTCATTTATTTCTTCTATTTGTTCTTGGGCTGAATTACTTTGGCTTAATTGCATAAATTATTTAATAAATAATAAAAATAATGTACTTGCTTAAAAACAACAAGTACATTATAATTAAAATATAAATATGTCAATAATTAATTCTATCTATTAAACAAGATTAATTACAATAAATAATTAATTTTTTATCTTTTCAAAAAATATTTTACAGGAATTTATAACATGTTTATATCTATCTGATTGAAGTTTGATTCCTCAAAAATATCTTGTGACAACAAGAAGTAAATCAATAGCATTTTCTCTTTGTAATTCTCTAAGTATACACATCCCAGCTCAAGTTTCTCAATCATCATTTTTTCATTCTAGTATACTTCAATTTTCAAGTTTTACTCTAAATGCATAAGTGTTATGAGTTGCTTTTCTATAATAATCATCAGTTACAAGATTTTTCATAAATTTATCAGCATCTTCTTTTGATTTTATACTAGTTCAAACAACTGTATATTTTGATTTTCTATCTATAATTATATCTTTATAAACTATAGTTTTATCACCTATAGTAAATTCATCTGATAGACTTAGTGAAATTTGATTGTTTGACATAAATTAGAAGTATTAAAAAGTTGTCATTATTACATGTTGTCATTCCCTTGAAGAAGGGAATCTTCCTTGTATTGTGGCTAATTTTATGTTTTTTTAGTACAATATAATGTAGATTCCCGCCTTCGCGAGAATGACAAACTTTATTATCTCAATTTAGCTCTTATAAATTCATTCAATTTACTTATTTCTACAAGTTCTTGTTCCATAGTATCTCTGTACCTGATTGTAACTTTTCAAGCATCATAGTTTTCACTATCAATAGTTACACAAAAAGGTGTTCAGATTTCATCAAATCTAGCATATCTCTTCCCTACGCTACCTACATCATCATATTCACAAACAAAATCTTCAGCAAGTTGTTTAAATATTGGTTTTGCAATATCTGATATTTTCTTAACTATTGGCAAAATTCAGATAGTAATTGGTGCTATTTTTGGATCAAGTTTTAGGTAAGTTCTTGTATCTTCTCAATCTCATATTATTGTATATGCATCAACCAAAGTAGCAAGAAATAATCTAGTTAATCAAACTGATGGTTCAATTACATATGGAATAAATTTTCTATTATTTACAGGGTCAAAATAAGATAAATCTTGTTTTGATTCTTTCATATGTGCTTTTAAGTCAAAATCTGTTCTATCAGCTATCCCCCGAAGCTCTCACCAACCAAATGGAAATTTAAATTCTACATCAGTTGTAGCATTGCTATAATGAGATAATTCATCTTTATCGTGATCTCTAAATCTAATAGATTCTTCTTTTAATCACAAAGTTTCAAGTAAAAATATTCTACAATTTTCTTTCCACTCTGCATGAACTTCTAAATCTTTACCAGGTTCACAAAAATACTCTATTTCCATTTGTTCAAACTCTCTAGTTCTAAATATAAAATTACCTGGAGTTATCTCATTTCTAAATGCTTTTCAAACTTGAGCAACTCAAAATGGGATTTTTTTTCTACCCGTTCTTACTATATTTTGAAAGTTTACAAAAATTCATTGAGCTGTTTCTGGTCTCATAAAAATTGTTGCAGTAGAATCATCAGTAACTCATTGAAAAGTTTTGAACATCAAGTTAAATTTCTTGATATCTGTCCAATTTCATTCCTTTCAGTTATTTGGATTTTTTACTTTTTCTCAAACCATAACTTCTTTCTGTTTTTCTACACTCCAAGATTCTGGTAAATTATTGTTTATATCATATTTATCTTTTAAAAGTTTTTTTACATCAGTTCAAGCTTTTTCTAAAGTATTAATCAAATCTTCTAAAAGTTTATCTGCTCTAAATCTCTCATTTGTATTTTTATCATCAATAAGTGGATCACTAAAACCTCATACATGTCAGCTTGCTACCCAAACTTGTGGGTTCATAAGTATTGCAGAATCAAGTAACATCATATCATCTTTTTTTTGAACAAATTCTTTTATCCACAGATTTTTTATATTTTCTTTCATTCTTGCTCCATAAGGACCATAATCCCAACTATTTGCAAGTCATCCATAAATCTCACTTCAAGCATATACAAATCATCTATTTTTAGCCAGATTAACAATATCATTCATTTCTATTGGTTTCATAGGTTATTAGTATTAAAAAGTATTATATTTATTTCATAGCAATTACATCAATTTCTATATCACAGCCTTGTTTTACAGTATTAGAAATTTCTATAAGTGTAGAAACTGGTTTTGAATTTGCAAAATATTTGTTTCTAATTGGAGAAATTTTTGCAAAATCTTTAATATTTGTTACATAAATTACAGCTTTAACAACATCATCTAAAGTCATTCATCATTCTTTAAGTATTGATGAAATATATTCAAATACATACTCAGTTTGTTTTTCTATATTATCTGGAGCAACTGGAATACCATTTTTATCCATAGCTATTTGACCAGTAACAAAAATCATTTTTTCAGATTTTTTTAAATCAATTTCTAATCAAGGAGAATATGCTCACATTACTTCTGCTCAATTCTTTGGATGTAATTGTTTTTTCATATATAAATAGAATTAGAAATTAAAAAAGACCCAGAAAACTTATACATTTATATAAGTTCTCGGGGTCCATTGTTTATTTGGACGGTTCCACCCAAGTTCCTTGTGATTATCACAAGACACTTTTATTATTTTAAAAATCTTCTACATAAGTTTCCAAGCTTATATCAACAAAGATTTTTAAATCTCATTAACAATATATACTTAAACTTAATTTTGTCAAAAAAATAATTCTAAAAATTTTTATCAACATCAAATATTATTTTTATAGATTCAATAATATTATTTTGAATATTTTTATCTCAAATGAATCAGATTTTTTCTAAAATTCTTGATTTATCAATAACTCTTATTTGGTCTAATTTTATTTTAGATAATTCATTTATTCAAAAATCATTGTTTTTTTCAAGTAAAATCTCATAAGGATAAACTCTATCTAATTTTTTTGTTGTTAAAATTGCAATAATAGTAGTATTTCATAAATCTGAAACTGCATTTGTTTGCAGAATAACACAAGGTCTAATTCAAGATTGTTCAGATCATTTAACAGGATTTAAATCAACCCAATATAATTCATATTGTTTATAATTCATATTAATTTTTATCAATTATAAATAAATAATCTTCAAATCAGAGATTTACTAAATCTAAATCATCTTTTGATTGTGATAAAAATCAGTCTCTTAAATTTTTTCTAAGTAAATACAATCTATGATATTTTAATGCATCATTTATTATTTTACTTTTTTTACTGCTTGGAACATTTGATAAAAATTCAAAATTTTTTATTTCTGGTCTAAAAGAAATAGTTTGTAACATATTTGTATTTTTAATTTGTATTACAATTTAGTATAACAAAATAGATATTTTTGTCAAAAATTATTTAACTTTTACTTCATCACTGTAAAGTATAAAATTTCTATAATCTAGGTAATCAGAAAATGTTTTTGCAATAACAACAAATATAAATCATCTTTTAGCATCTATAGTTCATTCTACATCACCATTAATAAGTTTTAATTCATAGGCACTATTTACATAATCTTTTCCCCAATCTCCAGTATTGAACTTTCTATCTAAATTTCTAGCTTTAAATATAAGCTTCAATACTTCAGAAACTGTTATATTATCATTTGGTCTAAAAGTTGCATTTGCACTTATAAATCAAGCTTTCAATGCTGCTTCTATATATTTACATCCCCAATCATCTTCTACATCTTTAAATTTCTTTTCACAAGTATTTTCAACTTTTAAGAATGCAACATTTGCAACTATTTTCATTGCTTCTTTTCTTGTAATATTATCACCTATTCTATATTCATTAGGTTTTTTTGAAGAATCATTTATAAAAGATTTTGAAGCAAGATAATTTGCTGCACCAAATTGTTCAGGTTCAGTGAATGCATGCACTGAAGTAAAACTAATTGATAACAAAGCTATCAAAGATAATAATTTTTTCATATTTTATTTAGATTAAAAAATAACTCTTAGATTTTATTCATAAGAATTATTTATGCAAAAAGAATTTATAATTTTTTATAGACATCTCATCTTGAGTCAGCATTATAAAAGTAAATAAGAATTTTATTTTCTATTATTTCATATAAAAATCTATATTTTCATATTCTCAGTCTATAATGATTATCTTTTCATTTTAATGGTTTTATATTAAGATGATTAGAAAATGGAGAAATTGAAATCATATCTACACAATTAATATATCTAATAGCTATATCTCTATGTTTTTCTAGAAATTTATCTACTATTTTTGAAGTTTCAACTCTATACATTTTTAAAATACTTAGATTTTAAATCATCAATAGATAAAGTTTCTCATTTTTCCAATTCCTCTTTTGCTTTTAACCAAGCTTTGTGATTTTTTTCTGTATATTGTATATCCCAATCATCTTTTACCTCATTTGAATTAATTGGATTAACTTCAAAAATAGGTCTAGAATGAGATAAAATAATATATTTTATATTTTTTTCTTGTGCTTTTTTCCAAAGAGAAGAAATATTTTTTCTATATTCATTTAAACTTATAAGTTCTGTTGTCATAATTAATAAATTATGTATTAAATTATGTACATAATAATTATATTTTTTGTAAAATCAAGATTATTTTCAAAGTTTTCTAATAAATATAATTTCTCAAGTGTTCAATTCTATCATCTAAATCTGGATGAGAAGAAAATAAAGCCATAAGTCATGATTTACGTTTTGTGCTTATTTTCATAGTTGCTAGTTTTGATTTATCATCTGAAGCTTTGTTAATCATCGTTTTAAGGGCTTCAAGTCAAGATATCATATTTTCTTTTCAAACAAGTCTTGCACTTCATTCATCAGCTTTAAATTCTCTGTATCTACTAAACCACATAACAATTGTAGAAGCTAGCATTCATAAAACTAAATCTAAAACTATAGAAGTAGTATAATAAATCCACGAAATACCTCAATTATCATCTTTACTAAAATATGAGTCAACTATATTTGCAATTACTCTTGATAAAAATATTACAAAAGTATTTATAACTCATTGAAGTAATACCATAGTAACCATATCTCAACTAAATATATGTGACATCTCATGTCAGATAACTCATTTAATTTCTTTTTCATTCATTATATCAAGAAGTCCAGATGAAACTGCAACTAAACTTCTATTTTTTGTAGCACCAGTTGCAAATGCATTGGCTTCTGCTGATTTATAAGTTCATACTTCTGGCATTTTGATACTATTTTTTTGAGATAAATCAAAAACTATATCATAAACAAGTCTTTCTTTTGGACTTAAATCAGATAAATCATTTGGATTAATTATATCTATATTATAAGCTCTTTTTGCTGACCATTTAGATAATAATAAACTTATAAAAGCTCAAGCAAATCATACTATTATTGCATAAATAAAAATAGAAGTATAATTTTGTCAATATCAAGAAATTCTAAATCAAAAAAAGTGTTCTAATAGTGCAATAATAATTCATATTAGTACTATTACAGCAAGATTTGTAACTAGAAATAAAAATATTCTTTTTATCATTTGTATGGTTTTAAATTGTAAAATATAAATTATTGATGATTATCAATTTTTAAAACTTTAAAAATTTTATTATCAATGTATCAAATAGCTCTATATTGTTTATTTATTCTAAAATAATAAATATCATCTATTTTAGGTTCTCTTTTCTTAAAATCTACATTTTTATATAATCAAAGTAATAATAATGCTTTACTCTTTTTATATTGAGAAATTAAATTTCTTTTTTCTAAGTAAATAATAACATCTTCAGATTCTATAATTTTTTCAAATAAAATTATCATATTATATATTTACAAAATTAATTTTTCATGATTTACTTTTATTACATAAATCATTTATTTCGTGTGTAATTTCATAATCTTCTAATCTTCAAAATTCTACATAATAATCTTTATTACTTGCTAAAAATAATAAAAAATCATTGACACTTGAAAAATTATTTTGTTTAAATTTAAGTTCTTCTTCAAAAGTTATTGTTGTCATAATTTAGAATTTATAAATGTAAATTGTAATTTGAAGTGC
>DHWA01000053.1 GCA_002412935.1 Patescibacteria group bacterium UBA5194
TGAAAAAACATATATGATGTTTGAATTACAAATATAAGTATATCTTGAATACTTGGATGAAAAGCTGACTATTACTCACCCGATTATACAAAAATCCACTCAAGTGATGAACTAACTAAAATACAAAAAAATATAGATTCAAGACAAAATCTTGATAAAAATTGACAAGCTGTTAATGCTGATATGTGAAGATATTTTGGTTATGAACAATGAATAAATAATTATCTGAAAATTCCTTACAGTTTGACAATGCAATCAAACCAAAGATGAGAATATACTGATATAACTTACATATTTTTCGCATTACTTCCTGTATTATTTTTATTTATCCCACTTAAACAAGCTTGATATTATATAGTTATTTATTCTACTGTATTATTTGAAGTACTTTATTATATATCACCTGGTTCTAAATTAGCTCTTACATCATTTTTTGATAAAATAGATCTTCCTTTATGATATGCTGTAATTTTTTGAGTTTTTATTGCTTCATTATTATTTTTTAGATTTGCTACAGACTGGAAAAAAGACAAGATGATGAAACTATTTATCGTTAATCTTGTTTTTACAGTATTTTATGTATTTTTATGGGATATAGCAGCTTTTGGTATAGTATGGTATGGTATAACTATGTATATGTGTCTTCTTATTTTTATCTGAATATGAATACATTATATAACTAGAGAGGATTCTAAAATAGATAATGATACTAATTTATATACTCTTAAAGCTCTAAATTTCTTTGCTATATTTATAATAATTTCTATATACTTTGTTAAATCTGCTATACCTCATATGTTTACAAACTTTAATGAGGATAGTTATATGCATTATAAAGCTTGATTAATTAAAGAAAATGAAGCTATTTTCGCATATCACAGTGATTATATAAATATACTTTTTGAATTAAATATAAAAGAAGATGCAAAAAAACAATTTATTATAGATTATAAAAAAGAGATTTTAGATTTTTTCTCTAAAAATAATTTTCCTGAAGATTTTAAAAATGCTTTAAATCAAATAAATAATATAAATCAGTTAAATGATTTCTTAAATTTCTTTATACTTAATGGAGAGTTAAAAAATAATTTACCAGCTCAAACTTACCAATTAATGGTACAAACACTAACAAAAACAAAATCAAAATTGTATGATGAATTAATTTCTCCAAGTAAAGAAAAGAAAAGTGATGCTATAATTTATAGAATGTGAACTTTTATAAAATATTTTGTAACTGAAAATCATTATAGACTTTATGATGATTCATTGATTTTCACTTTTGATGACTATATATACAATAAAGATATAGATAAAACTATAGATAATTTTAAAAATATAGGGATGAAATATATACTTGTAGATCTAAATACTCCAACAATTGATAAAGATCCAACTCATACACTCACAATTAGATTTGAAAATCTACTTAAGACATTTACTTCTAAGAGATTAGAAATGATTGATTCTGATAGTATTTGTTTAAAAACAGCAATTGATTTATACAATAAGTCAAATAAAACTTCTGAAGATTTAAATAATTATGTTAGACTTGCTTGAGTAAATTTCGAAAGTTATGATAAAGATAATAATGCTATATGAAGAACAAGTAAACTAATAAAATGTTATGATGTAATTAATTATCTAGTTGATAATAATCTCATAGACAATAATAATTTTCCTTACTTGGTTTCTATTAAAGATGAACTAAAAAAACAAACTTTTGCAAATGATGAAGAAAAGTATAAATTCTTATTTAGTAAAATTCCTGCTTGATTTAAAGCACTGTTTAAAATAATAGAATAATTTATATAAAAATAGACTAGAAATTTCTAGTCTATTTTTATACTTCATTTCTACTTGACTTTCAACGATGTATTATTATATTATATAATAATTACAACTTAAATATTTGTTATGTGAGATATCAATTCTAAAAATAAATCTCCAGAAGAAAATACTCAAATACCTATTCCTGAGAATATAACATGAATTCCATGTATTCCAGAAACAGTATTATCTATAATGGGGAAAAAAAATAATGCTGAATTATTTGATAAAGTTAAAATTGTATTAAGAAATACTAACAATGATTTAAGTATTTTCTTTGATTATGATAAAAAAACTTGAAGACTCAAAGCAAAAAGAAATCAAACAAATATCAAGTTATTAGAATCATTATATAGTGAAATATATCATATAGATATAGAATTATTTCCTGAAATTGTAGAAGTAGAATATATTAATCAATGAGATATATTACAAGTGAAATCTGATTGAATATATTACAATTGAAAACCTATTTTTTGATTTTGAGTGAATTTATAATCTTGAAAAATTATTAAATAATACAGAAAAAAAAAATATTTTGAGAAATATTTAAAACAACAGACAAAACATAAATGACTAGATTTCTCTAGGCATTTTTGTTTTATTCTATTATCAAATCTTTCACAGGACAAGAGAAATCCAGATTTTCATTTCAAATTTTTCAAATAATATAATCTAATAAATC
>DHWA01000004.1:0-38122 GCA_002412935.1 Patescibacteria group bacterium UBA5194
TGATAGTTTGTTTATAATATGTATAAATAACTTTTTATGATTTAACCTAATTTTTTATGCAAAAAGCTAAAATTTGATTAATTTGATTGGCTGTTATGTGAGCTAATCTAGCTAGAAATATAGCAGATAAATGACATAAAACAGTTGTTTATAATAGAACTAATGAAGTAACAGTAAAATTTTTAGAAAATTATAAAAGTGATAATCTGATATGAGCAAATAGTTTAGAAGAACTTGTAAATTCACTAGAATCTCCAAAGAAAATAATAATAATGGTAAAAGCTGGAAAACCCGTTGATGATTTGATAGAAAAACTAACTCAATTACTTAATAAATGAGATATAATAATTGATTGCTGAAACTCTTTTTATAAAGATACACAAAGAAGATACAATGAATTAAACGAAAAATGACTTAATTTTGTATGATGTGGAGTATCTGGATGAGAAGAATGAGCACTAAAATGACCAAGTATAATGCCTGGTTGTAATAAAAATATATACCCAGAAATCCAAGATATAGTAGAAAGTATCTCAGCTAAAGACTTTAGTAACTGAAAATGTGTAACTCACATATGAGAAAATTGAAGCTGACACTATGTGAAAATGGTTCACAATGGAATAGAATATGCTGTTATGCAGATGATAGCAGAAGCATATGATAGTTTAAGAAAAATATATAAATTAAACTCATGAGAAATAAGTGAAATATTTAAAAATTTTAATAATTGAAAACTGAATTCTTATTTATTTGAAATAACTAGTAATGTACTTGCTAAAAAAGACGAATTTGATGATAAAAATTATCTAGTTGATAAGATAATGGATAAAGCTTGAGCAAAGTGAACTTGACTTTGGACTTCAATTGATTGATTAAATAGATGAGAAAGCGTTTCAACTATAATTGAAGCTACTTTTTCTAGAGTTATCTCATCACAAAAAACTTTAAGAGAGAAACTATCAAAAAAATATACTTTAAAAACAAACTGACCTAATTTATCACTAGAACAATATATAAAAATATTGGAAAATACTTTATACACAGGGATGCTTTTTGCATATGCTCAATGATATGCTCTCATAATGAGAACTTCAAAAGAAGAATCTTGGGATATAAATCTATCTGAAGTTTCGAGAATTTGGCAAGGATGATGTATAATAAGAGCTAAAATACTTGATTTTTTGACTAAAACTTTTTTAAAAAATCAAAATTTTGAACATCTTTTTGAATTAGATGAAATTCAAAATGAGATTATCAACTCTTTAGAGGATTATAAAAAATTTATAAATATCAATCTAGATAACAATATACCAACTCCTTCATTATCAGCTTGAGTAAATTATTTTTACAGTATTACAAGTGCCAAATCAAGTGCAAATCTGATACAATGACTTAGAGATTATTTCTGAGCTCATACTTATGAGAGAACAGATAGAGAGTGAATTTTTCATACGAATTGGTAATTAATATATTCTAAATTTTAAGATAATGCACACAATATTTGTTATATTTTGATCTACTTGAGACTTGGCAAAGAGAAAACTTTTTGGAGCTTTATATGATATCTATTTAAGTAAAAAAGATATTAAACTAGATATAATAGGAGTATGAAGAAAAGAATTTGATAATAATAAATTTAGAAATTATATAAAAAATGAAACTAAAGAATTTATAAAACAAAAATCAGATTTTGATAAATTTTTAGATAAAATATCTTATTCTAAGGTTGAATTAAGTGAAAAAAATGATTATAAAACTCTTAAAAATGATATAAAAAAATTACAAAAATCAAATTCTCAAGTTGTATTTTATTTATCAATTGCTCCTGAATTTTTTACAAATTTTGTGGATAATTATAAATTTATTGATATAAAAAATGCTAAAATAATTTTTGAAAAACCATTTTGAAATGATTTAGCTTCTGCAATACTTCTAAATGAAAAAATTATGGAAGTTTTTAGAGAAGAACAAGTCTATAGAATTGATCATTATGTAGGAAAAGAAGCTATTCAAAATATACTTGCTTTTAGGTTTGCAAACATACTTTTTGAACCAATTTGGAATAATAAATACATAGATAATATACAAATTACAGCTTCAGAAAATATCTGAGTTCAGGATAGATGATGATATTATGATAACTCTTGAGCCTTGAAAGATATGGTGCAAAATCATTTATTTCAAGTATTGTCTCTAGTTACTATGGATACTCCTTCAAATATAGATGCAGATGCAATTAGACAAGAAAAATTGAAAGTATTTAGATCTCTTAGATTAAAAAAAGATTTTGAGAAAAATATAGTATTTTGACAATATGAAGGTTATAAAAATGAAAAATCAGTAAAACCCGATTCTAGAACAGAAACTTTTATTGCTATGAAAATAGAAGTGGATAGTTGGAGATTTGTTTGAGTACCAATATACCTTAGAACTTGAAAATATCTAGATAAAAAATGTACAAAAATAGTTGTAGAATTTAAAGAAATTCCAGATATATTGTTTAAAAAATATGGTCATATAGAAAAAAATAGAATTATCCTAGAAGTTCAACCAAATGAAACTATAGACATACATTTCAATATAAAAGAAAATTGAAATAGTAAAGAAGTACAGAGAGTTAAATCAAAATTTAGCAAAGAAATCGAATCAAAAGAAGCTTATGTAAAACTCTTAGAAGATGTAATTTACTGAGATAAAACTCTTTTTACAAGTTGGGAAATGTTAAAAGAAAGTTGGAAAATAGTTGAAGACCTAGTAAATTGTAAAAATAATTGTCCTATTTTACACATATACAAAAAGTGAACTACCGGGCCAGAAGCTAGTAATATAATGTTGGAAAATGATAATAAAAAATGGTATGAATAAAATAAAAACCCGAGACGAAAATCTATTAAAAAATGACTTTTTAAAAGAATTTTTAAAGTCCTTACAAGAACTTAAAAACAATGAAAAAATAGTTATCTGACTATCTGGATGAAATTCTCTAAAGATTTTTTACGGTGAATTGAAAGATAATTTTTGAAAGATTGATAAAACTCTAAGAAATAAGATTTATTTTTGTTTTTTGGATGAGAGAGTTGTGGATTTTGAAAGTGATGATAGTAATTATAAACTGTGTAAAAATCTATTTTTAGATGAACTTGTCACAAAATGATTGATTAAACAAGAGCAAATATTATTACCAGATTTTAGTCTCAAAGATTACGAAATAGATTATTTTAATAAAGTACAAAAAATAGATATATGACTTTTTTGAGTTGGAGAAGATTGACATACTTGTTCACTTTTTCCAAATCATAAATTACTTGATGACGATACTTACTCATACTTAAAAATATGAGATTCGCCAAAACCACCTAAAAATAGGATAACTATATCAAAATCTATGCTAGAAGATATAAAATATGCTTTTGTGTTTTTTATTTGAGAATCAAAACAAGAAGCATTAAATAATTTTCTAGATGAAAATATTAGTTATAAAAAATGTCCTGCAAAACTTATATTGAATTGTGAAAATGTGAGTTTGGTAAGCAAATCTATCTCCTAATTTCACCAAAAATACTCATTTCTCTTCTTAACTTTTTTGCTTTCTCATTATCTCATTTTTTAACTAATTCTTCTAATTCTTTTCTTTTTGTATCTTCTAGTTTTTTTATTTCTTTCAATAATTCTTGTTCTTTTTGTATATCTTTTGATTTTTTAGCTTTTTCTAAATCCTCAAATACTTTTTTTACATCATTTGATGTATTTTCTAGATACACTTGTTTTCTTTTTTCTGAATTAATTGCTTCTTTATCAATAATTTCTTTTTTAGATTGAGTAATACCAGACGAAGTTGTTTCCGCTACATTATCTACTTTCTTACCCAATGAACAAGATGTTAAAAGTAGTGTAATTAAAAATGTAAATATAATTTTTTTCATAGTTTATATTAATTAATAAATAAAATTATTGAGGGGTAACAGTAACAGTTATAACTATTTTTGTTCAATTTGCTGATATAGTCATTGTTTTTCAAGTTGTTGGAATACCATATTGTGATTTACTTTTTGGAATATAATTTAAAAAATCCGTTGAAAGAGTTCAAAGTAAATTATTATTATTTAAGTACAATTCATTTAAATTAGCAAGACTTCATATCTCTGATGGTAATGTTGTAAGTGAATTATGCAATAAATCTAAAACTGTTAAATTTATAAGATTTCATATTGAGGATGGAATACTTTGAAGCAAATTATTATCAAAATATACTCGAGTCAGATTTGTAAGACTTCATATTTCAACTGGTAAACTTGAAAGTGAATTATACATTAAATATAACTCATTTAAATTTATAAGACTTCATATTTCAACTGGTAAACTTGAAAGTGAATTATTACGCAAATTTAAACTAGTTAAATTTATAAGACTTCATATTGAAGATGGAATATTTTGAAGAGAATTAAAACCTAAATTTAAACTAGTTAAATTTATAAGACTTCATATTTCAACTGGTAAACTTGAAAGTGAATTACTAAGTAGTTCTAAATTTGTTAAATTTATAAGTTCTCATATCTCTATTGGAATACTTGTAAGTGAATTATTACTTAAGTCTAAAACTGTTAAATTTGTAAGATTTCATATCTCTGATGGTAAACTCATAAGTGAATTATGAGCTAAAATTAAATTTGTTAAATTTGTAAGATTTCATATCTCTGATGGTAAACTTGTAAGTGAATTTGTATCTAAATCTAAATCTGTTAAATTTGTGAGATTTAAAATTTCTGATGGTAAACTTGTAAGTGAATTTTCAGATAATCTCAAATATGTTAAATTACTAAGATTTGATATCTCAGGTGGTAAATTTGTAAGTGAATTATGATATAAATCTAAAGTTGTTAAATTTGTAAGATTTCAAATTTCTGATGGTAAACTTGTAAGTGAATTCCGAGATAAGTGCAACTCATTTAAATTTGTAAGATTTCATATCTCCGCAGGTATATCAGTTCATCAAACCCAATCAATACTTTTAACATTATTACACCAATCACTTTCAGTAAGTGAGCTTAATTCATTCCGATCTATGTCATATGCATATAAATCCCCTGTTGATAGAAATCAACTAAGTGTATTAACTTGTGTTTGTGTTAAACTACATACTGTTGGAATTTCTGGTAATGATGGAGTTATTGGCAGTGTTGATAGAAGTACACAATCTCTTCATTTAAATACATAATAGCACACTAATTGTTGTTGTTGTTCTGGTGTTGTTGCATTTAGTATTTCTTGTATTCATGCTTCTGATTCTATTATTGTTCAGTTATATATTGTTTGTAGATCTGTTACAAATTGTTGTTGTATTGTTCCACTACTTGATAGGTCTGTTAGACTTCAAGTATACACCACTATATTATTTAATGGTGGTAAAAACTCAAATCATCCTGTCATTGTATATCAACTATTTCTATATGAATCTGGAATATTTGAATAGTCATTATATACTAATTCTTTATTTGTTATTAGATCTTGTAAATCTACATGATTTATATTTGAGTTTATTATACTTGGTACTGCTAATATATAATTTAATCCTCAAGTTGATACTTGTAATATCTTTTCATTATAAGTTCATTTTACTTTTGCTGTTGCTATTTTTGTTGTAGCCGCGTTTGCTTGTTTTGTTAGTAGTGGTAGGTTATATGTCAATGATCATCATTCTAGAATTGTTGCTACTTGATATTCTACATTATTATTTGCTACACTATATGTATACTCATCTCATGTTAATGGATCTACTGGTTTTTTTGATAGATTTCTTAGATTTGTTATTACATTATCTCATACTGTTCATTGTGTCCGTGCTAATGCTCAACTATATGTTATATGACTACCATAATCTGGTATTGGATAAAATCATTTTTCTGTGATAAATATTCATAAGCTTTTTTCTATATTATTTATATCTGCTATTCTTGCTCCATCTCTAGCATTTTTAGAATAATTTTGATAGCTTATAAATGCTATTGTTCATAGGATTGCTAAGATTGTGATTACTACAATTAATTCTACCAATGTGAAAGCTTGTTTTTGAAGTTTTTTCATAGTATATTTATTAGATATTTACAAAAATAAAGAATAATTTACTGCTAAATTATTCTTTATTTTTGATTTTTATCAAATTTAGTTTATTTTTTAACTTGACTATTATTAATTATTCTTTTAAGATTTTTTATTCCCTCAATTTATACTTTTTTGTGCCAATATAATTGAAACTCAAGAAAGAGCCACAAAGATAACATCAAGTACATCTTTTCAGATTCACATATTTATCAATTTATCCACTTCTGAAGTCCACAAAATTCATAAACTAGATGTGAATTGTAAAGCAGTTTTATATTTTCAATATTTAGTTGCTGCTCATGATGAAGTCTTACCTATATACTGAGTATCTTCATCTTTTAAAATACATTGAGCAGTCATATCAATTTGCTCATCTAGTGATGGTCTTCATTCTCTAAATTGAGATTTTCAATGATAATATGATTTTAATGATCAAAAAATTCAATTTATTACCGCAAGATTATTTGATAAAGAATTTACTAACTCAATAGTTGAAATAGTAGTCAAAGACATATCCGTTCACTTATCTAATCAAGCATCAAAAGTTTCTCATTCTTTTGATTTCTGTTTAAATCTCCTTGCAAGTTTTCAATCAACAACATCAAGTACACAAGATCATGTCATAGCACTAAGACCAAGTATAGGATTTCATAAATAGTAAATTATAGTTCAAATTACTAGAGAAAAAATTCTAAATGTAGTTATATTATTTGGAGATATTCAAGCACGGTTAAGAGATGCTATAAAATCAGCATCAAATCAATTATTAATTATATCTTTTCAATATTCTAATATAAAATCTACAGTTTTTTTAACTCCAGATGAAAACAGTTTTATAACATCCTCTAATTTAATATCTAAACCATTTTTTATATCTTTACTTTTTTCCATAAAACAAAAAACTCTTATTTGAAATTTTAAAATTAATCTTAAAAATAACTATTTTAAATGAAAAGTCAATAATTAAAAATATTTTTTATTTACAAAAGATACTATTTTTTTTGTAAAGGTATTACATTTATGTTATAATTTTTCATATTATAATTAATGTTTTTATTATGCATTTAGAAAATATAAACCTGCCTGAAATAGTTTGAGTCTTTGCACTTATTTTTATTGTTTTATCATTTTTAGAAACAAATGATAGAAAGATGTTTTTACTTTTAGCTATTTGATCATTTTTTTACTCTATTCATTTCTGGTGACTTGGTTTAATAACAGCATCTATAATCAACTTTTTTGATGTATTAAAAAATATAGCTGTAACAAAATATAAAAAAAATAAATCTATATTTTTAGTTTTTGCTATAGTATATGCTATAATTTGAATAAAAACCTGAAACTGAGAACTAATGCCTTATCTATTCACTTTAGCTTCGATTTTATCTCTTTATGCTGCTTTTTTCTTAAAATGAATAACTTTAAGAGTAGTATATTTCTCTTCATTTACTATACAATTAATTTACACAATTGTCTGAAATTCTCTAAGTTGAAGTATAATCAATTTATTATTTTTATTATCAATAACTTCATCAATTTATATACTTTACAAAAGAAGATGATTTTTGTGAAAAATCAGATATATTAAATTTTTATTTTTAAAAAATTTAAGAAAATTTCTTTGATATAGATACTGAAGAGTTAAATTTTTGAGGTAATTTTTTTGACTTATTATGTTTTTAAATTATATTTATACAAATTTAATTTTATAATTTTTTAAAATATGCCAACTACTATTCCTACTTGTGAATGAAACAGTATTATTGTTGAAGCTGATTGAATGACTTCTCTAAAAATAACTCCTCCTGAATGAATTAAAAAACAAGAAAAAGAAACAAAAAGTAATATTGATGATATATTAGACTATAATATGCCTACATAAAAATAAATCCTTCAAATTTGAAGGATTTATTTTTTTATTGTTCAGATAAATTTTTTATAAAATCTAATAATGCTAATTTTCTCATAGATATCTGATTTTTTTCTTCTTCAGTTATTTCTCAAAATGTTTTATTTAATCATTTTACTTCAAAAGCATTTGACCATCAAAACTTGTCACCCCTTGGTTTTTCAGGAATTCTTCATTCTAGTTCTCCATATCAAACTGTGTACTTATCTCAATCATACATACTTACTCAAGTAATTGCTCTTATTGTTCTATCAGGATTTCACGCCATCATCTTAAATAAAGTTTCTATTCATGCAGGCCCATCAACTATATACTTTACAAATGGTCAAGGAAATCATCATAGAGAATCTATAAAATATCCTGTATCTTCAACTATTACTGGTCTACCTAATATATCAAATACATCTTTTGCTTTTCTTTTTACAATTTCAATAATATCCATTGATTGTATTTCTTTCAAATCTCATCAACAAGCTTCTTTAATTTTTTCCAAATCTTCTTTTGTATATCATTTAAGTTCTATTCACAATATATTACTTGATTCCTGTAATTTATGTGAATTTGTAGTTCAAAAAGTTAATTCTCTCATTTTATTAAATTAATTTTGTAAGATATTATATATATAACAATAATAATAAATAAGTCAATAATATTTGCCATTATTTAACTTTTTTTCTTCATATCCTAAAAATAAATTTAAAAATTGGTTTAATTCTAACTATTATAAAAAAAAATACTAAAATCGCTAATGGAACATATAAATAATTGATATCCAATCTTTTAATTGCTCTTGTTATCTCATATTTTCCCAATGAAATAATTCATATAATTCAAACTGATAATGGATAAATAATCTTGAATCCATAATAAATTATATTTTTTTGATACAATTGCAAACCAATTTTTGCATTCTCATTTTTTAACCTTTCTATTTGATTTTCAATTTCTTTTATATTTGGTGATTTTTCTTTTTTGGCTGTTTTTAATTCTAAAATTAACTGATCCAAATTTGTTTTATTTCAAATTAATTTACTTATATTGTTTGTTTTATTTTTTAAATAATCTCTAAGACATAATGATAAAAAGATAATAATTTCTATAAAAATTATAAGCCCAATAAGCCCTGCAATATGATTATATTTATCCTGAATTGTAATTCAAAACAAACTTGTAACTCTCACATCATAAATTCCATACAAAACTCAAATCAATCATCCAACAAGCAATCATCTTCAAGACAAAGCCAAATCATGACTTTCATAAAATACAAAATCATTTCATATATTTTTTATGATTTCTACTTGGATTGGGTTTGTAATTATAGTTCTTGTTGGCAAATTACTCTCATTAACTTGAATAGGAGTTTGAACTCTTGGCTTTCTTTGTATTGTTTTTGTTTCTGGGGCTTTCTTTTCCATGTATTTAGTTTTTGTTAAAAATATCTAGTTTTGATTATATACTTTATAATTAAATTGCAAAAAATACTGATTTTTTTTTAAATTATTTTTAGATTTGTCATTCTAGGGGAAGTCGGGAATCTTCATTGTATTGTGTCTTTAGTTTTGTAATAAATGTTTTATCTTTCTCACTTTTGAATCCAAAAGTAAGCAAAAGATTTAGGGGGTTTCGAATTTCAGAATTAATGTTTTGTGCTTTCTGTAAGTAGTCACTAGAATCTCACCCCCTAAGACCCCATATTTCTAAATGTTAAGTTTAGTAAAATTATAAAAAATATTTCTGTCATCGCGAACGAAGTGTGGCGATCCAGAGAACAATGATATTTCGTAAATTCAATGATATATGGATTGCTTCGTACCTCGCAATGACAAAAAAAGTCAAAATCCATATCTTCACTAAGTGGTCAATTGAAAGGCAAAACAAAGTCCTATATTAGAACTTTGCGAGCGATATGAACTGGAGACCGGGAAACGATTCAGGGATTTTTAAGGGGATGAAATCCCTTAAATTCTTTTGCTACTTTTGGAATCAAAAGTGAGGAGTAATTGCAAAAAATATTAAAATATATTATAATTAACTTATATTTATATTTTAATATTAAAAATGTATGTTACAAGAATGATATATTAAATGAACAACTGATGAACTTAAACTTCTAAGAGAAAAATTAAAAAAAAATGAACCTATATATTATGCTTGGTGAAATTGATTTCAAACTACCAATGATAATATGAAATCAATTGTTAAATTAGAAATACTTTCTATTGAATCAAAAAATAAAGAAGGAAATTTTACTAATGAAAGAGATTTTCAAGAAAATGAAAAAGTTAGAATGAAAATTATTTCTATAGCTTGAGATTTACCACCAAAATTTAAAGAAGAATTTAGTATAGGATATGAATTTGACTCAAATGCAAC
This sequence comes from Patescibacteria group bacterium UBA5194, assembly GCA_002412935.1. Lineage (GTDB taxonomy): Bacteria > Patescibacteriota > Gracilibacteria > BD1-5 > UBA6164 > Altimarinus. The sequence continues at coordinate 10,385 of DHWA01000004.1, forward strand.
TGAGATATTTATGCGTACTGAATGATTAAAATTTAAAGATAATGATTTTAATAATTTTATTAGCAATAATACAAAATTACAAATTCAAGATTGAGTTACAAAAGTAAATGAAATACTATAATAAATAGAACTTAGATACAATACAATGAAGATTCCCGACTTCTCGGGAATGACATATTTTTTCTAATTTTTAAATTTATTATTTTGTTATACTACAATGTATTATAGATACTGAAACAAGTTCAGGATGACAGTAAAAAAAAATCCCCCTGTAAATCAAGAGTATTTCTTTACTATTATTTTATTTTTTCCTAATAAGCCACTATATTTCCCGGAGAGATCCCCGGGTCCAGCCCGAGGATGACAACGGTATAAATACCTAAACTCTAGTAGCCCCTCAATTATTCTCCCCTTCAACTTCTCATTCAACAACTCAATCATCAGCTACACATTTTCAATCAGCACATCCATCAGCTGGTGGAGTTGCTCCTGGCTCTGCATAAATTGCTTGTCAGATTTTCATCATTACATCATTTAGTGCTTTAGTTGCAGAGTCAATTTCATCTTTTGAAGCATTTGTATTTTCAAGAATCTTTTTTAAATCTGCAATTTTACTTTCAGCATCAGTTTTGTCAGCTTCTGGAACTTTATCTTTGTTATCTGTAAGAGTTTTCTCTGATTGATAAACTGCAGATTCTCCATGGTTTCTAGCTTCTACAGAATCTTTTCTTTTTTTATCTTCTTCTTTTTTTGCTTCTGCTTCTTTAACTAATTTATCAACTTCTTTGTCATCCATACCAGTTGATCATTGAATAGTTATATGTTGTTCTTTACCTGTTCATTTATCTTTTGCTTTTACTTTAAGTACTCAGTTTGCATCTATATCAAAAGTAACTTCGATTTGTGGTACTCATCTTGGAGCCTGAGCAATTCCATCAAGTATAAATCTACCCAATGCTTTATTGTCAGCTGCCATTTCCCTTTCTCATTGAAGTACATGTATTTCAACACTTGGTTGGCTATCTGCGGCAGTTGAGAAAGTCTCTGATTTAGAAGTTGGAATAGTTGTATTTCTAGGAATCATAGGAGTTCTAACTCATCCCATTGTTTCTATACCTAAAGTAAGTGGAGTTACATCAAGAAGTAATATATCAGTTACATCTCAACCGATGATACCAGCTTGGATTGCAGCCCCAGAAGCTACTGCTTCATCAGGATTAACTGAATTGTTTGGTTTTTTACCGAAAAATTCTTCTACTTTCTTTTGTACAAGTGGAATTCTAGTAGAACCTCAAACTAAAATGATTTGATTTAAATCACTAGCTTGAAGTTTAGCATCTTTTAATACTTTTTTACAAGGTTCTAGAGTTTTTTCTACTAAATCTCAGATTAAACTTTCAAATTTTGTTCTAGTAATACTTAAAAATAGATTTTTAGGACCACTAGAATCAACAGTTATATAAGGAAGATTTATATCATATTCAGTAGTACTAGATAATTCTTTTTTAGCTTTTTCAGCTTCATCTCTTACTCTTTGTAACGCCATTGGATCATTTCTCAAATCAATAGCTTGATCCTTTTTAAATTCATCTATTATATATTCAACTATTCTTTGATCAAAATCATCTCAACCTAAATGAGTATCTCAATTTGTAGATAATACTTCAAAAGTACCTTCTTCTCATAAATCAAGAATTGATATATCAAAAGTACCACCTCACAAGTCATAAACTGCTATTTTTTCATCTTTATTTTTACCAAGTCAGTAAGCAAGTGCAGCTGCTGTTGGTTCGTTTACTATTCTTTTTACTTCAAGTCATGCTATCTTACCTGCATTGATTGTAGCTTGTCTTTGACTATCGTTGAAATAAGCTGGAACTGTAATAACAGCTTCAGTTACTTTTTGTCCTAAATATTTTTCAGCATCTTCTTTAAGCTTCATAAGTACATGAGCAGAGATTTGTTCTGGTCTCACATCTTTATTTTCAAAGTTTATCAAAGCTTCCCCATCACTTCATTTATTTACTGTAAAAGGTACGTTTTTAATTTCACCTGCAACCTCATCAAATTTTCTACCTATAAATCTCTTTGCAGAATAAATTGTTCATTTTGGATTAGTTATAGATTGTCTTTTTGCTGGAGTTCACACGATTATATTACCATCTTTGTTAGCTACAATTGATGGAGTTGTTCTATTTCATTCTAGATTTGGTATAACTTTTGGTTCTCATCATTCCATAAAAGCAATACAAGAGTTAGTAGTTCAAAGATCTATTCAAATTATTTTTCACATATTTTTAATTAATTAAAAACTAAATTAATTAACAAGTTTTATATTTTCTTAACTTGCTACTATCATCTAGTTTATTCATATTTTTTTTTCTGTCAAATTTATTTTAGCACATTTTTATAATGAGTGCTAATAGGAGTATTATATCTTTTATAGTAACTAAAATTAAATTATATTTTTTCTTGACTTTTACCTATAAAAATACTATAATATATTTGTAGTTAAATAATAAATTGACCTATGTGAAAAATTAATGATTACAAGACTGTAAATACAAATCTAGAAAATACAGAAACTTCCGGAGAACAAATTCCTGAGGTTATTTTAGACACTACAAAAAATACTTGATGAAAAGTATTTGAACTTACTCATTTTGGATGATTCAAAGATGTTATATGAATAATATTATGAAAAAAAATAGATGCATCGTGAGAAATAGAAAAATTGATACAATACAGACTATCTGAACAAAGAGCTGATGATTATAATGAAAAAGAAATAAATAGACTAACACAATACAAACAAGCAGATGATTACAATGAGCAAAAAGTAGCCTAAAAAAGAGATATTTTAAATTATCTCTTTTATTTTTCTTGTGTTTTTAAATTTTTTTATTAAAATGCTTCTTACAATATAATTTAAATTAAAATTATGGATGAAAAAGAAACTAAAGATAATATAGATTCAACTAATAATCTATGAACAGAAAATAATAATGATAACGATTTTGTCGAGGTTATTGAAAATGAAAAAATAGAAAATCCTGAAGAAAATATTCAAAATCAAAACAATACTTATCCAAGTAGTGCAAATAAATTAACATCTGTTGTTTATCTAGTTATTTTTATATCTATCCTTATATGAGTATACTTTTATGTAACTCAAAATAAAGATATCCTAGATAAATTAACAGGTAAAGACAATACAAATTCATGACAAATTGAAACTATTACATGAGAAACAGATAATACAATAACTAATACTGGTATTGAATCTGATAATGTAAATACTGACGACATTGAAAACAATAATTTAAAAGAAAATACTGATAATATTAACAATGAAAAAGATCCATCTACTTCTGCGTCTACTACAATAAATAATTCATGAGCTTCAAATCAAAATGAAGATGCTATAATCAAAGATTTTGAAAATGAACTTGATTCTTTATTTAATATGATTGATGAAAATGCTAAATAATATAATACAATTAATCACTGAAAAACTTGAAACAAAGGAGGAAATTTCTCCTTTTTTGTTTTTATGAACACAAATTGATAAAGTAAATACAGATATTTTAAATCTCAGTTTAGAACTCTGTGAAAAACTATGAATAAATAAAAATTTTTTATTTAAATTTGAAAATCCCGAGTGAAAAATAAAAGTAAAAGATATTAAACAATTTCTTGAAAAAGTTTTTGTTACTCCTACATTTAAAGCTCAAGTTTTTATAATTGAAAATATCTCAAAAATGACAGAAGAATCTGCAAATTCTTGTCTTAAAGTATTTGAAGAACCACCATTTTGAAATATAATATTTTTAACAAGTGAATCAGAATCAAGTATACTTGATACAATTTTAAGTAGATGTACAATAATTAATCTAAAACAAGAAAATATTTTTGAGATAAACCAACTTTATTATAGTATGATTGATGATTATATAAGAAATATCAATTATGATTTAGCTTCTTATGTTTTTAAGGAAAAGCTAGAAAAAGAAAATTATATAAATTTACTTAAAAATCTAATAATTTACTTAAAAGAAAAACTAATATTTTTGGATCTAGTAGAACAAATTAATGAAGACATAAACTGAATACAAAAAAATAATCTACTACCTAAATATGTAGTAGATAAATATATAATCAAAATAAAAAGTTATTAAATTAATTTAATAACTTTTTATTATATTTAAATTTTTTTCAACAACCTATACAATAAACGGCATCTATTTCATTTTCTTTTCCACAATGTTTACATATCTTTACTTTTCAGATTTTAGCTTTTTCTTGAGTATGAGCTACATCCATAAAAACAAGTATTGTAATAGATCATATAATAGCTAATAATGCAGGTCATAGAAGAATTATAGTACTTCATATAATTTTTCAAGCTACTGTTATAGGATACATATCTCAATATCATACAGTAGCTGCTGTTACAATCCCCCACCATAAAGCTCTTCATATAGAACTAAACTCTGGATTAGTAACTGTTTCTACTTCATACACTAAAGTAGAAACAACAAATATAATCATACTAAAAAGTAGAAATATTGCTTTATATTCATCTTTATAATTTTTTAAAGCCTGTACAAATCACAATGTGATAGGTATATTTCTAAGTAATCTCAAAACCCTAAAAACTCTCATTGTTCTAAGTATAACAAGAAATTCCAAATTAAAGAAAAATGAAAAAGTTATTGATAAGAAAAATGGTAAAAATGATAATAAATCTATTCAATTTAGAGCTGATTTTAAAAATACTATTTTTCTTTTTGCTTTTAAAAAACGATAACAATAATCAAGTAAAAATAAAGATGATATAATATAAGTTACTATAAATATACTTATTTTATGAACTTCATAATAAGAGTTTATAGACTCTAAAATAATTATAATTACTGAAATTATAACTCAAAAATCCAATATAAAATTACCTACTTTTCAGGCTTTACTTTCTTCATCCTCTAAAAAATTTTCATATTTTTCTTTATCATAATGAAAAAAATTCTTTATATTCTTGAAAAATGACACTTTGGAAATTTTAAATGATAAATTTTAAATGATAATTTTTTGAAACGTAAAATAATTTTTTATTTAAGATTCAACATTTCACATTTATCATCTATATAATCTTATCATACTTTTTTAAATTTTTCCAAAAATTGAAGTCTTTTTAAAACTGTTGGATGTGAATAATAAAAAAACTCATAAGCTTTATGTGGTCTCAGGTTTGAAAGGTTGTTTTGAGACAATTTTTTTAAAGCATTTTGTAAATGTAACGGATCATAATTAATTCAAGCAAATTCATCAGCTTGGTACTCATTTTTTCTTGATAAGATATTTCAAACCAATGATAAAACTATAGATATAGGCATAAAAAGTATAGCAAAAGCTATAAGTCACATATGAAAACTAGAAACACTAGCTCAAAGCGATAAAGAAACCTGATCTATTTTTAAAGCTAGAGAAAAAAGGTACATCATAAATCATGTTTGTAAAATACCAAAAACAAGCATTTGAATTGTATGTTTTTTCTTATAGTGTCCAATTTCATGAGCCAAAACTGCTACTATTTCTTTTGTAGTTAAATCCTTAATCAAAGTATCATACAAAACTATTCTTTTTTTCGCACCAAATCAAGAAAAATAAGCATTGGCTTTTGAACTTCTCTTACTTCAATCAATAACAAATATATTATCTATATTAAATCATACTTTTGAAGCAAATTCATTTATCTCTGTTTTAAGCTCTCCATCATCCAATGGAGTTTGTTTATTGAAAAGTGGAACAATCAAAGTACTGTAAAAAAGCATAAAAAATATAGAGAAAAAACTCAAAATTAACCAAGCAATCCACCAAAAACTATCTCAAAGTTTTTGATAAACAAAAACAAGTAAAGCTAGCAAACTCAGTCAGATAACATAACTCAAAAAAAATGATTTAATCAAATCCAAGAAAAATATTTTTTTAGTAGATTTATTGAAACCAAATTTTTCTTCTATCACAAAAGTTGAATAATAAGAAAATGGAATACTAAAAAGTGTCTGTAAAAATATAATTACAGCGAAAAAAGTCAAAGTCAAAACAAGTTGATTTTCTATATAATTTCTCAAAAAACTATCTAAAAATCAAAATCATCCAAATACTAAAACTAAAATCATAACTAAAAATGAAAAAGTAGTAGAAAAAATAGAAAATTTATGTTTAATTTTTTCATATTTTTGAGATTTTATATATTTTTCCTCATCATAAATTCATTTAACTTCTTCTGGTAATTCTTCTGACCAATTTAAAGTATTTAGATATGCTAATACTTTAGTTAGTACAAATTCAAAAACTGTAAAAAAAATAATTATATAAAAAATTGTATTTGTTGTCATAAAAGATATTAAAAAATAAAGTCTTCCTTTATTCTATAGAAGACTTTATTTTTGTAAAAAGATTTTAGTATTTCAAAATATTTACTCAGAGTTCTTTTAATGCTAGATAAATCTTGTTTATAGGAAAAGCTACTACAGAATAATAGTCTCAATTAATTGAATCTATCAAAACTGCTCATTTGTGCATCATCCCAAATGATCCAGCTTTATCAAGAGGTTCTCCTGTTTCTATATAATCATCTATTTCTTCATCTGTAATAGCACTAAATCTAACTAGAACTTCCGAATAATCATTAATAATTGTATTTGTCTTTGTATCAATTACAGCATATCACGATATTACTAAAACATCTTTTCAAGAATATGATTTTAGTGTATTTCTTGCATCTTGTTTATTTTTCGGTTTTCATATAAATTTACCATCAAATACTACAAAAGTATCTCAAGAAATAATAATTGCATCATCATATTTTTTTGCTACATCTAAGCCTTTATTGAGAGAAAGAATTTTTGCTAGTTCTCTATGATCACAAGTTAGACACATATCTTCTTCATAATTACTTTCAACTATTTCAAAATCATGAATTCATATTTGTTTAAGCAAATGTCTTCTTCTTTCAGATTTTGATGCAAGTATTATTTTTCTTTTTGACATAATGAAATATTTAAAAACATAAAAAAGTCCTATACAATATATATAGGACTTTAAATTTGTAAAAACTATTTTTAATTATTCTGGATAAATAATATTATGTACTACTTGATTATACTTATTTATAAACTAATACTTAAATAATGTTTAGAAACATCTCAAAGACATTTTTGTAAAAGAAGACTTGCGTCTCTAGTATATAATGAGAAATTTATTTTATGTCATTTGATTTGATATTCAAAAGTATATTCATTCTTATACCTCAAACTTTGTTCATCTGTTAAGTTTACTCATTCTTCTTTTGGAATAGATTTCTCTTGTTTAGAAACAATTTTTATTTTTCATCATCTTTTTAATCACTTTAATAAATTTTCTTCTTTGAAATCATTGATTTTTTTCTTTCATATTATTTCTTCAAAATCAACATCTTTCACTATTGGTAATTCTTTTCAATAAAGTCATTCAAAATTTAATTCTAAAATTGAATGTTTTTTTCCTCATAAAATTTTTCAAGCATATTCACCTAAATAATATTCTAATCTTGCTCTTTTTTTATGTTTTCAATTCTTCATTATACCAAAAACAGCATTTTTTACTGACTCTAATGGTCATAATGGTTTTTTTTCTTTATTATCTTCATCTAAAATGTCTGGCAAGTGAAATTCTTCTTGAGTTCATTCTTCTTGTATTCAATTTTTAGCTCACATATATAATTAATTAAAAATTATTATTCTTTTTTTATTTTACTCGGAATACCATAATAGTCAAGTAAAAATTTTGAGATTGAAGCAAACATATAGGCAGAACTTTCTCAACCAAAAGCTGTAGTTCTAGGTCTTTCTATTTTCATAATAATAACAAATTTAGGATCCTCAGCTGGACCATATCAAGCAAATGATCAAGTTGTAGATCAAACTCAATCTTCATATCATCATCTATATGCTATCTGAGCAGTTCAAGTCTTACCTGCTAAATTATATCACTCTACTTTTCAGTTTTTTGCAAATCAATTATCGACACTATCAACAAGCATAGATGTAATTATATTAGCTGTTGATTCTTTTATAACTCTATGAGTAATTTCAGGTTTAAAAGTAATTACTTTTCAGCTTGGAGTTTTGATTGATTTTATAATATTTGGTTTTACATAAACTCAACCATTCGCAAGTGAACTATAAGCTGCTGCTATTTGAATTGGAGTAGCACTAATTCATAATCAATAAGACATAGTATATAATTGAGCCTTTGACCGTTTTTCATAATTTGGTAAAACTGAAAAAACTTCTCAATCCAATGTTATATTTGTTGGTTCTCAAAATCAAAAAGCTTGTTGATAATTATAAAGTAATGCTTTTCATATTTTTTGAACAATTCTTATCATTCAAACATTACAAGAAAATATAAGTGCATTATTAAAAGATTGAAATCAAGCACATTGTTTTCATACATTTTTTATCGTAAAAGTATCTATCGTAAGTTCCATATTATCTTGATATCTATCATATCTATTTATTTCTGAAGAATCTAATCATATTGCCACAGTAAAAGCTTTCATAATACTTCACGGTTCATATAATCATGAAATAGCATCATTTTGATATACTCAAGCTCAAAAATCATTTTTATATTTATATTTCACTAGGATTGGATCAGCAATTTCTTCCCTTGTGGCAATTCTTAATTTTACTTTTTTTCAATCATAGAAAAATTCTTCTCATAAAATTATATCTTCAACTAGAATAACCTTTCATAGTAAATCTGTCTCTGGATTAGGGTATTTTGCAAAAGTTACTTTTTCAAGTTCATACACATCAGCTGGATTATTTAAATCATATCCTGGATATGTAGCCATAGAAAGTATATCTCAACTTTTTGGATCCATAACTACTATTGTTCATCTATTTGCCTTAAACCTCTTTACTCATTCTTCTATTGTATCTTCTACTTTTTTTTGTATATTTCTATCCAATGTCAAAGTTATATCAACTCAAGCAGTAATTAAATCATTTGTATTAAAATTGAGAGAATCTATAGTTCTTCACATTATATCTTTTCTAGCATAGATTTTTCAATTATTTCATTTTAATTGCTCATTAAAATATCATTCAATTCCATAATTTCATTTTCAATTTCAATCTATAAATCATATAACTCAAGATGCTAATGTCTTTTCTGGATAGTATCTGCTTGGATTTCAAGTTAATATAATAAATCATCCGATGGAATCCTCCCCGTCTAAAACTCACTTTTTAATAGCATCTTTTTCTTCCTCTATATATTTTTTTACATCATCGGATAAAGATATATTTAATTTATTTACAATTGGAATATATCTTACTATTCTTTTTTTAAGTAAATTTTGTAATTCTGTATTATCATAAATAAAAAATTGTTTTAATTTTAATGCTGTTTCTTTGACATCAATTATTTCTTCTGGATTTGCATATACATTTAATCAATTTATATATATTCCTGTCAGCTTAAGTAAAGCTAGTTTATCTATTTTTTCTTGCTCTAAATTTTCTCATATAACAACATTTGTAACTTTTGTTTTACTAAGCTTATTTTGTATTTCTTTAAATATCAAATCTTTTATATAAATTTCATCAAATTTAAAATCTGGAATTTCTAAAACTTTTAAAAATTTAAGCATATTATTATAACAATCATCTCAAGCTTTAATTTGACATAATTGTTTATAAACTATATCTTTTAAATATATAGATAATCTTCCTTTATCTCATACAACTTCAGGATCTATAGCTAAATCATTTAAACTAAGAGAAGTAGCCAAAATTGTTGGACTAGAATTTGTTGATGCGTAAATTGTACCTCTATTTACAGGAATAACAATCTTTCAAAGTTGTTGTTTATCAGCCAATTTTTTATAATAATCATAATTTATAACTGTATAAGAAAAAATCTTAAATAAAATAATAAATCAACTCAATACAAAAAAAGCTAGTAGAATATACTCTCTTGGGTACTTATCAAAAAATTTTAATATTGTATCTAAATAATTATTGTGATTTTTGTGCATAAAAAGGGGTTAAGAGTTCAGTAATAAATGTCATTCCCGAGACTTCGGGAATCTTCCTTGTATATTAAAAAGTAATATCTGGATATAATAAATTATATAATATTTAATTCAAGTGTTTCTAGTTACAATATAATGAAGATTCCCTTCTTCAAGGGAATGACATTATTTTTTTAAATTTTTAAAGTTCTAAATTTCTCAGGAATTAATGTTTCTTCATTATAAATTTTAAAAAGTTTTTGTTCTAAGTCACTAAAAAACTTTTTATCATATTTATTTTTCACTTCTTTTTCAAAAACCAAAAGTATGTAAGGAATCTGTTTTTCTTCTTTTTTAAATTTTTTTAAAGTTATATTCATAGCATAAATTACCTCTTCTTTTTCACCTACACATTCAAAAGGTTTGATTCATTGTATTCATAAAAGTTCTAGAAACAAATTTTCTAAAGTTTTATCTTCATACAATTCTTTACCAAATATTTGTAATACTTCTAAATCTGTAATAAAAGGTCTCAAAATAGCATATACAAAAGCACATTTAGGACAAGAGTTACACCAGAATGAGTTATACTCCCCCTTAATCCCCCTCAATTGAGGGGGAAAACGAACATCGTGAGTAGGGGGAGTTGTTGTTTTATTTATCTTAAAATTCCTATTACAACTACTAAAAACTCAAAAATACTTCTTTCATATTTTAGAAAATATTTCTGCTATTTTGATTTCATACATACCTCTCAAAAGCGAGAAATACCTTAAATCAGAATTTAGGTTTCTATCTATGTAATTTGTTAAATCTTGTTCAAATTCTAAACTTTTACTGTATTGGTGATTGATTTCTAAAAATGAGTTTTTTCATTTCAAGAGATTCCCGTCTTCACGGGAATGACAAGGGATTGTTGTATTTCAAGCATTTGCTGATTTTTCATTACTTAAAATTATATATTTATAATCATATAAATATGCAGTAGTAAGCAATGCAAAACTTATAATTCAAGTTATTGGAACATGTCAATTATAATACCCCAGTTCATTTAGTTTAAAAAGATTTTCATCTAATTTTCTTTTGATTAAAATCGCATCTTTTCACATAATATTTAAACAATTTTCTTTTATAATATCTATTTTTCAAAAAACTATTGGAGTAAAATCAAAGTCTTTTTTCAAAAGAAGTTCTGCACTAACTATACTATCTTTTCCTCATCAAATTGGTAGGAGTATATTTTCACTTGATTTAAAATATATTTTTTTATATTGTTTCTCACTTGAGTTTATAAAATTAAAAAGTCAATTTGTAGATAACTCGTTTTTATACAAAAATTCTCATAATCAATTTCTATAAAATTTTTGCCAAAATACGATATCTTCATCACTCAAAAATCAATTTTTTATAACTAATTCTTTTGTAGGATAAAGTTTGTAGTAACTAATTCATAAAGCTAAAGACAAAGAAAATAAAAAATTATTTAAGGTTTTTTCATCAAAATCAGGTCTAACTCTTAAAAAATCCGAAGAAAAATCAATTTCTTCTGTAAATTTAACATTTTTATCAAAACTATAAAAAAATCTTGTTTTTAAAGAATTTTTATCAAATTCAAATCATTCAAAATAAAATCTATCAAATTCTCTCATAAAAATAAAATCACTTAAATAACTTTAAGTAATTTTATAGAAAAGTTGTAGAAAATCAAATTATGATAAAACTTAATTTTTTATATAAAAATTATTTGTTTTTTTTAGTTCCTCAAATGCATCATTAGCTGCTTTTACTTGTTCTGGATATGAATACTGCTGATTTAAAATTTCTTTTGTATATTTATCAATCCAATCTATTATATCTTTTTTAGTTAATTGTTTTACTTTATGGTCATCTAATATTTGAAAATTTGATTCTCATTTACTTATTTTTTTATTAAAATTACTATTATCTATAATTTTTATTTTTTTAATAGCATCTTTTACATTCAATTCTCAATTAGATAATTCATTTTTTGTAGAATTAAGTCAATCAAAAATTTTATTTATAATTGTTCTTAAATCGTTTTTTTCATTTTTATTTTCTTTTTCATCACCTTGGTCATCTAATCTTTCAATTTTAGGTTTTTCATCACCTTTATTATCAATTTTTAACCTTTCAGTAAATCTTCAATTATATAAAAAAAGTGCATTTAGGATAACTAAATCAATATTAACATTTTCTGGTGATTTATATTTATCTTTAACTAATTGTATTAAATATTTTAAATATCTAGCTGCTATTTTTGCTGACATTACTGGATCATTTAAAATATATTTTATTATATCTTCTTTGGATATTTTTGTATTTAAATATCTTTTTCAACTTTTTTTAAAAGATCTTTTTATACTTAATTCTACTTCTTTCACCATTTCTGTATCTTCATAAATGATAGGTTCTGCAGTGGATGGAAGTATCTGAAACCGTCATATAGCTCAGTATTCACTTTCTTTACTTGGCATAGCATTTGATTCTATAAAACTTAATATATATAATTTTTCAGCATTTTCTTCTCATATTTCTGATCATAATTCTTTTCTAAATATTTTTTTCCACTTAAGTTCATTATCTTTTAAATTTTTTAAAATCTGTTCTTTATTAATTCAATTAAACTCTTCTAAAAATGCTATAGTATATCATTTTTTAATAATCTCACTCATAGTTTCTAAATCTATTTCTCACTCATTAATTGCATTTCTTAATATAGTTAATAACTCTGGACTACTTATATTAGACCTATCTTTTATTGATTCAATTCAACTTACTCATAAATATATATATAGTAATTTTTCATTTAATTCATCTTTAAATTTTTCTATTTTTTGTAAAAATTTTACTCTATTTACTTGTCATATAAAATCACCATCATTATTATAAATAAGAAATTGTTTTATCTTTTCATTAATTTCTTCTCTTATACTTTTTATATTTGAAATATTCATTATTCACAGTATCTTACGTAATTCTTCTAAATTTACATTAATCTCTAATTCTTTTATATTAAATTTAGTATCATCAATTTTTAATTTTTCTTTAATATTCTTAAAATCATTTATTTGATTTCTAATACTTTTAAATAATGTATAAATCTCTTCATAACTTTTTACTGTAGTTGAAGAAATATTGTTTTTTATATTTAAAGATTTTTCATTTAAAATTTGAATAGTTTTTTTTGTTAATAAATCTTTTAAATTTTGAATTGTTATTTTTTCTTTTTTGTTTGTATATTTTGTTACTATATTATTTCTGTATTCTTCTAATTTTTGAATCAATAAATCTAATTTATTTATATCATCTACATTTGAATCAGAACTTAACCTGTTTATATTTTCAATGATATGATTTGTTTTTTTATTATCTATTTCAAAAATCTTTTTTAATTTCATTTTTCAAAGATCTATATTTATACTCTTTCATCATATAAGTAAAATATCTAATTTAACATCTTCAATATCTAATCAATTTTCCAAAATTTTAACTATTGTTAATTTAATTAAATCCTTAATTTCTTGTTCACTTAATATAATTCAAGTTTTACTATTTAAATCTTTATGTAATGGTTCTAATACAAATTTATTTTTACTATTTTGAATATAATCAAGATAATTAACAGTCAGAGTATCATAAAACTTAGTCATAAATTTATTTTCTCTAATAGAATTTAAAACTCATTCAAACTTTACATATTTTTCTATATAATCTCTCATTGTCAGTTTTCAAATTACATCAATGGTATCTTTTCTTTGTAATTTCTCATTATAAACAGATTTATTTATTGATGTAACTTGATTTCAATCAAAATCTCATTTTCTTAATCAAGCATTTAATGTTAAAATATATGATTGAATATCTTTTTTAGTACCTTTTGTAATTTGTATTTTCTTTAATTCTTGAAGTTGTTTTTCCAGATTATTTAATTCATTTATATTGTATTCATATCTCCACTTATTTACAAACTGATATGATTTAAGCTCTTTTATTCTATCTTCAAGTAATTTTATAGAATCATATAAAGACAACTCTTGCTTTTCAGAAGTTGAAATATTATCTTGATTTTCTATAGAGCCTCAATCCATAAATTATTTTATTAATTATCTTTATAAATTTTAGCATATTTTTCATAAAAACACAAAATTGAGAGCAAAATAAACTACTTCTATCACAATGTTTTAAAATATTCAAATTTCTTTGTTTTTTCTATTTTTTTGTCAAAACTAAGTAGTTTTTAACAATTTCGAGGCAAAAAAGCCTAGTTTTTAACATTTTTTGAACTAAATTGTATAAGTTTTTGTAGCAATTTTAGTTTTTTTACATACACTTTAGAAACAAAAACTAATAAACTATTATTTCCTTTTTAAAATAAAAAAATATGGAATTATTTGTAATAAAAAACAGACTCTGAGATATCGTAGATTTTGATAAATCAAAAATAAAAAATGCTATTTTAAAGGCTTTTGAAGCTTGTGGAGATAATAATTTAGATTTGATTGATACAATTGTTGAAAATACATTAAGAGATTTAAAAATTTGTGAAGCAGATGATATTTTATGTATAGAAGATATCCAAAACTCTGTAGAAAAAAATCTTATGGAGGCCGGTAAATTTGAAGTAGCTAAAGCTTATATAATCTATAGAAATGCAAGATCTAAAGAAAGAGAAAAACAAAAAGAAAAACTTGAAAAAAAATTAGCCACTCACTCACTAAAAGTAACAAAAACAGATTGAACAAAACAAGTTTTTGAGCTTGGAAAGATAAAATCAATGTACAAAAGAGTAGTAAATTGACTAGAAAAAACTTGCAAGTTTGAAGAAATAGAAAAAGTCTTGAAAAATTATATCGTTGATGGAATAAAAACTTCAGATATAATAAAAATGCTAGTAAAAGCAAGTATTGATCTAATCAGTATAGAAAATAGTGATTGGCAATTTATAGCTAGTAGATTTATGACACTTGATTTATACAAAGAAGCAACAAAAAATAGAAACATAATAATTGATGATATCTACACTGGTAAAACTTATAAAAATTTATTTGATGAATACATAAAATTATGATATTATTTTAAAGATTTTTATAATTATTATTCAAAAGAAGATATCAAAAAAGCTGGAGAATATATCCAAAAAGATAGAGATTTTGAGTACAATTATACAACTATTTTTATGATGAGAAAGAGATATCTCTTAAATCCAAACAAAGTAATAAAAGAGCTTCCTCAAGAGATGTATATGAGTGTAGCACTATTTTTAGCAATTCCTGAGAAAGATGAAAATAGACTTGAAATAGCTAAAAAAATATATGATTATTGTTCACTACAAAAATTATCGCTACCTACTCCTACACTACTAAACGCAAGAACTAACTATAATCAACTTTCTAGTTGTTTTAAGTTAAATATAGATGATGATTTGAGATCAATCTATCACAATATAGAAAATATGGCTCAAATCTCAAAATTTGGAGGTTGAATTTGAGTATATTTATGAAATATTAGATCTAAATGAGCTTCAATTAGAGGTGTAAAATGAGCTTCTGGATGAGTAAATCCATGGATTAAAGTAATCAATGATACTGCAATTGCAGTAAATCAACTTTGAGCTAGAATGTGATCTATAAGTGTAACTCTAGATATCTGGCACAGAGATATATATGATTTTCTTGATTTACAAACTGAGACTGGTGATATAAGAAGAAAAGCTTTTGATGTATTCCCTGCTGTTTCCATTCCAGATATATTTATGGAAAGACTGAAAAATAATCAGGATTTCACACTTTTTGACCCAAAAGAAGTTACAGAAAAAACAGGTAAAAAAATGCAGGATTATTACTGAGAAGAATTTACCAAATTTTATATTGAACTTGAAAATAGAACTGATTTAGAATTGGCTGAAAAAGTAAATGCAAAAGATTTATTTAAAAAATTTCTAAAAGTAGTCGTTGAGACTGGTATGCCTTATACTTTTTTCAGAGATACAGTAAACAAAGCAAACCCAAATAAACATGCTTGAATGGTTTATTCTAGCCAACTTTGTGTGGAAATATGTCAAAATACTTCGCCTGCAAAATTTATAGAAGAAGAAATAGAAGATGGAAAAATAATTATCAAATATGAACCTGGTGATTCTGTAGTTTGTAATCTAGCATCTATAAATGTAGCAAAAGTAAATACCCAAAAAGAGATAAACAAAGTTATCCCGATAGCAATGAAAATACTAGATAATGTAATTTCACTAAACTATTATCCTATCAAAGAAGCTGAATTAACAGCCAAAAAATATAGATCAGTAGGACTTGGATTTTTAGGACTTGCTGAACATTTAGCAGTTTCTAAACTTAATTATGATAGTTTGGAGGCTCGTGAATACACAGATAAATTATTTGAAAAATATGCTTATGCAACTATCAAAGCATCTAATGAATTAGCTCTTGAAAGATGAACTTATCCAGTTTATGAATGAAGTGATTGGTCAAAATGAATACTTTTAAACAAAGATGCAAATTGGTACAAAACAAATTCTTCTATGAGTGAAGATTGGCTAAAACTAATTGATGATGTAAAAAAGCATTGAGTGAGATTTGCTTATCATCTTGCTCCAGCTCCAAATACTTCAACTTCTCTTGTAGTATGATCAACAGCTTCAATATTACCAATTTACAAAAAATACTTTGTTGAAACAAATAAATTTGCTTCAACTGTAAATGTAGCTCCAAAATTAACACCTGAGAATTTCTGGTACTACAAAGAATATGTACATATGAATATGAATGATGTAATTGATATGGTATCAGTAATCTACAAATGGATTGATCAAAGTGTAAGTTTTGAATGGATAATAAATCCTGAAAAAGTAAGTCCTGCCGAACTTTACAGTTATTACATAAAAACTTGGGAAGCAAAGATTAAGACTATCTATTATGTAAGAAGTATGAGTCTAGAAGTTAAGGAATGTGTGAGTTGTAGTGGTTAGAGGTTTAGTTTTTAATTATTTTATAAATAAATTAATATGACAACAGAACAAGTGAATTTAACCGAAAATGAAAATAATATAACAAAAAGTGACCCTACGACTTCATGATTAAGAGAAAACTTTAAATGTACTATTTGAATTATCGTTGATAAATCCAATGCAACAAAATGATGTGACCAAGTTCTTCCCGATATTTGAAGGCAAAAAAGACCTGAAAAAATAACTCAGGCTAAAGTATACAAAGTTATAAATAAAGTAAGAAATTTTTTATGACTTCCTACAATACTACCTTCTACTCCTTTTTATAAAAAATAACTTATTTTAATTTCCTCTTACTAAACTTGTTCTGTCATTGCGAGTTTTTATGAAGCAATCCATTTACTATATTGTTACCATGTTTTCTTGATTGCTTCGTACACCTGTACTCTGGCAGTATCGCAATGACAAGAGCATAAAATCTTTTTGAGAATAGCCTTGTATGCTTATAATGATACTAGTAAGTAATCTTATAAAAAATGCTAAATAAAGAATTTAAATCTATCTTGTGGGAATATGATCTGAAAGAACTTGATTACAATAGTGATTTGGTTTTTGTAAGGAGTTTAACTATTTGAGACAGAAATCATATAAATTACATGAAAACAAAGCTTTGAATTGAAAAGTTTAAAGATAAATTTATAAAAAATATAGCTTCCCTAGACAAGAAAACTATCAATTATTGGGGAATAGTTTTTTGAATTGATACAAAAAAATATTTAAATAATACTCAAAGTACAAATGAATTACTCAATAAACCTGTTTTTACAAGAAATTTTAGATAAAAATAGACTTCTATTACTTGAAAACTTCAAAAAAATCAAAGAAATGTGATTTTATCTTGCTTGATGAACATCTTTGGCTTTGCAATTTTGACATAGACAAAGTATAGATTTTGATTTTTTTATTAATAATGATTTTGATGAAAATGAATTATTTGAGAAAATGCTTGTTGTATTTTCTTGAAAAGATATAAAAAAGACTTTTTATGAAAAAAATACTTTATATATAGAAGTAAATTGAATTAAAATTAGTTTTTTTGGTTATAAATATAAATTGATAAATAATCTGATAAAAACTGTTTTTTTTGATTTAGCTAATTATAAAGATATCGCAGCAATGAAGCTTTGGGCGATTCAAAAAAGAGCTACGAATAAAGATTATGTTGATTTATATTATATTCTTCAAAAGATAGATTTAGAAGATCTTATAAATTGCTTTTTTATAAAGTTTTGAAATATAGTTTCAACTCAAATTATCCTAAAAAGTATGGTTTATTTTGAAGATATTGTTGAAGAAAAATTGATTATGAGCGATAAAAAGATAGATTTTGAGAAAGTTAAAATTTTTTTGATAGAGTTGATTAAAAAGTACGAAAGTAAAATATAATATATAATTACAATTATGACAAAAATAAATGCAAATCCATTATTTAACCCTGCTTGAGATGATTTGGTTGAAAATAGAACTATAATTAAGTGAAATACTACAGGATTATTCCAGCTTAATAATACAAAATACAATTGGGCAAAAAGTCTTTATCAAGTTATGGTAGGTAATTTTTGGGTACCTGAAAAAGTAAGTTGACTTGGAGAAGATAGTGTATCGTTTAAAAAAGATTTGAGCGAATGAGAGCAAAGAGCTTATAAATGAATTTTGTCTTTTTTGATATTTTTAGATAGTATACAAACTGTTAATTTACCAAATTTTAATGAATATATAACTGCTCCGGAAATAAACTTGATTATGTCAATTCAAGCTTACCAAGAAGCTATACATTCTCAAAGTTATGCAACTATTTTGGAAAGTGTGGTTGATTCAAAAGTAAGAGATGAGATTTATTATTTTTGGAGAGATGATGAGATACTTCTTGAGAGAAATAAATTTATAGGTTGAATTTATCAAGACTTTATAGATAACCCTAGCGAAAAAAACTTGTTTAGATGAATTGTAGGAAATTATTTACTTGAATGATTGTATTTTTATAACTGATTTGCTTTTTTCGATACTTTGGCTGATCAATGAAAAATGGTTGCAACAGATAGGATGATAAATTATATAAGAAGAGATGAACTTACTCATGTAACTTTATTTGCAAATATAATAAGAGAAATAAAAAAAGAGTTTCCTGAAATATATAACGAAAAAATGCTCCTAGATATGACGAAAACGGCCGTGGAACAAGAAATAAAATGGAGTAAGCATATAATTGCTTGAAGTATAATTGGAATGAGTGATATAAATATAGAAAATTATACAAAATACCTAGCAAATCAAAGGTTAATTTTACTTTGAATTAATCCTATTTATCCTGATATTATCACAAATCCTTTTAAACACTTAGATAGACTTCAAGACAATAATAGTGAAAAATGAAACTTTTTTGAATCAACAGTAACAAATTATACTCAATCAAGTTCGATGAAATGAGGTTGGGATTTTTAAGACAACGACAATTTTACAAAACCTTCAATTTAAGATATAATAAATTGAAGGTTTATTTTTTATGTAAAAACCACTAATGAATAAAAAGTACCTAATATTAACTGCAAGTTATTGAGATTGACATAATGCTGCAAAAAGTTGAATACAAAATTATTTGGAAAAAAAGTGAGAGATTGTACAAGTTTTTGATTATGCAAATATGCTAGAAGCAAAACAATTTTCAAAAAATTTTTACAAATTTTGTTCTGAAAAATATCCTGTTTTACGGAAATATTATTTTAAAATGGTAGATTTACATACAAGCAATATTGTTGCTAAAAAATATTTTACTTCAAAATATTCAAATGGTTTTAATAAAATGGTTAATGATTTTAATCCTGATTATATCATATCTGTATTCCCTATTTCACAGTATTTTGTATGACATCATAAAGAAAATCATACTCTACATTTTAAGTTTTGAGTTGTTATAACTGATTCTTCAATCCCATTACCTTGGTATTTTGAAGATAAATACATTGATAAGTTTTTTGTTTTAGATAATTATGCGAAAGATTTTCTTGCAAAAAAATTACCAGATAGAAAAGATGATATAATATCTACATTTTTTCCGTTAGAAAGTAAATATTTTTTAGATAAAGAAAAACTCAATAACAAAACAATAGCTATTTTATTAACTTGATTTCCTTATGAGTTTTCAAAAAGAATTTTAGAAAAACTTGAAAACGAAGATTTTTATGAAAAAATAATTATTATAAAATGAAGAAATGATTATGTATACAATAAACTTGAAAATGAAGTAAAAAATGAGAAATTTGGATATACAACATATTTAAAAATTAAAGAAGAATTAAAAAATATAGATATATTTATCTCTAAACCCGGTTGAGCTATGGTTTCAGAATGTGTAGCACAAGACACTTATATGATAATTCCTTTCTATATAGAAGGTCAGGAAAAAGAAAACATAGATTTTTTAGAAAGAAATAATTTGTGATTTCATACAAAAAGTACACATAAGATAATAGATTTTCTAAAACAATGATATAAAGATATAAAGCTTGATAATTTCAAAAAAATCAAAAATAAAAATGCTATCAAAGATATAATTGATAATTTATAAAATTTCTTTTACAAAAAATTATTTTATCATATAATAAGCTAGATTTTAAGGTGTAAGAAATAAATCTATATATTTAATTCTTATGCACTACTAACTAATCTCTATCACCTATTTTATGAAATTAATCATCCAAATCCCCTGCTTAAATGAAGAAAAAACACTACCTTTAGTTTTAGCTGAAATACCTAAAAAAATTGATTGAATTGATATCATAGAAACTATGATTATTGATGATTGATCAACTGATAATACTATAGAAGTTGCAAAAAAGCTATGAGTAAATCATATAGTAAAACACATTGGTAATAAATGACTTTGAGTTGCTTTTAAATCTGGTCAAGAAAAAGCTTTAGAACTCAGAGCTGATATACTTGTAAATACTGACGGAGATAATCAGTATCCTTGAGAATATATCAAAGATCTAGTTAAACCAATAATTAAGTGAAATGCTGACATAGTTATATGAGACAGACAAACAAATAAAATAAATCATTTTTCTTTAATCAAAAAAATATTTCAACAACTAGGAAGTAGTCTTGTAAGATTTCTTTCTGAGACTAAAGTTCCTGATACAGTAAGTGGTTTTAGAGCATACAGTAGAGAATCTCTTTTAAAATTAAATGTATCATCTAGATTTAGTTATGTGCTTGATACTATAGTTCAAGCTGGTGCAAAATGACTTAAAATCGAAAGTGTAAAAATAAAAACTCATGCACCAACTCGTGAATCTAGACTTTTTAAATCTATATGGCAACATATGAGAAAGTCTCTAATGAATCTTTTTAGAGTTTATTCTATGTATAATCCAATTAAGATTTTTTCACTTTTTGCACTACCTTTCTTAATAGTATGAATAATATGAATAACTAGATTTTTATATTTTTATTATCTAAATCCTGTAAATACATGAAAGGTACAATCTCTTATACTCTCTGGAGTATTTTTAATGATTGCAATCCAATTTTTTGCTCTTTGAATTATCTGAGATCTCATCTCAAAAAATAGAAAACTGGCTGAAGATAATTTGTATTTTACAAAAAAAATGTATTTTGACAATAATTAATAATTTGTAAAACATTTTTATATCAATATAATAAATTTACATTTAATTTTTAATTATAAAAATATGAAATGTCCTGTATGTAAAGATGTAACTCTTCTAATGATGGATAAAAAATGAGTTGAAATAGATTACTGTCCAGAATGTAGATGAATATGGTTAGATAAATGAGAACTTGAAAAACTAAGCCAAGCTGAAAAAATATATAACCAAAATAATTTTGAAGAAGAATATAATGATAGAAAAAAATATGATGAACATTGATATCAAAGTAATCAAAATTATTGAAATAATCCAAATAAAAAGAAAAAAAGTTTCTTAGATAGTTTTGATATTTTTGACTAGTACTTAGTTTATAAATTTTTTAAAGAGAGAATAAATCATTGTTTATTCTCTCTTTTTTATATAATTTCAGCATATTTTTTTATTTACCTATTTACTTCCCTAAAATATCACTAAGTTTTTCTTTTAATTTACTTTGTAAATACATTCATTTAAAATATAAATCTTCGTTTTCTAGTTTTGAATGAATTACATTAGCTTCCTGTATACTAATAAAAATAAATTTAGCAGTTTCAAAATCTTTTATACCTTTATTATTTATATCAGATCACCCCATTAATTCAATTATACTACTTAAATATAAATTAAATTCTTTATGTTGATTTTTCATCTCAATATCATTTACCAAACTATTTATAACTTCAAAATTGTCAGATAAATTAATTAACTTATCTGTATATATTCTTTCAAATCTTAAAATTGTAGGAAAAATTACCAGATCTTCTTTAGTTACATGTTTTAAAACCTCTGTTTTAAATTGATAAAACAATTCTTGTAAATTGACTAATTCAGGATAATTTTTTGCATAATTTGTAATAATAGAAGCAACCAATAAATCTAATTTCTTTAGATTTTTTCTTACTGGTTCATGAAATGTCTTAGTAATATATTTTACTAGTCAAGATAATGACATATTTTCTACATTTTTTGTAAACATATTTAATATTATAATAATTAAATCTTAATGTTAATTTTATCATAATTTAAATACTAATACAAATTTTTGTAAAAAATTTAATGTATTTTAAATCAAATAACTGAATTAAACTTAAAACATATAATCTATTATTTTTAAAAAATTTGAAAAAAAATTTGACTTTTATATACACTATATATAATACAGTATATATTATAAAGTTGATTTAATTTTCATATGTTACAAAAATTCATTTCTTCATTTTTAATTCTTACTATACTATTTTCTGATTTTTTAATCATTTTTGCTGATGAAACAGGAGAAATAATTAATATTCCAACAGAACTCACAGAATCATGAGCTACAAATCCCCCTACTCTTACAGAAATAATAAATCCAATTCCTAATATAATCATCACCTTACAAAGTCCTAGTTACTTGACAGATAAAGACTCAATTCAAGATATTTATCATTGTGATACTTTAAAATCTGAATGTAAAGTAAATTTTGATTTATCTGATACTTTTTGATGATATGTACCTGCAAAATTTGCTTGTCTAAATAATTTTTCTTTTATAACATGAGACGAAAATAAATGTAATCCAAATACTATAATATTCCCTGTTTGAACTTTTTTAGTAAATTTCAAGATTTATGAAAAAGATAATACTAGTAATTTCAAAGAAAAAAATATTACAATAGTAAATGAGATAGAACAAAATAAAAGTGAAACCGGCTCATTAGAAGAGTCTTGAGGTATAATAGATTCCGGATCAAGTCCGGAATGACAAAGTGGAAGTTCAGGATGACAGCAAGAAACAAATTCATGAAGTATAGATTCTGGGACTTGAGAATTATCTCTAAGTTGAAGTAGTATTATAGATCCTGAAACAATCCCCGTGTCATACCCTCAAGGGTACAGGCCCACGAGGACTGAAGGTTCACCAGAATGACAAATGGGGAGTTCTTGATCACAAAATAATTGAATTTCAGTTCCTAATGTAGATATAGAAATTCAAAGCTGACTTGAACTTGTTGATTGAAATTACAAATGCAAAAATACAGATTGTAAGATAAATCTAAATCTGGAAAATCTGTTTACTTGAAGTTATGATATATCAAATTATACTTGTTTATGGGATTTTTGATCAGGAACTTTTACCACAATTGATACAGATAAAAAATGTAATCCTGGATATGTGAATTATGGAACTTGAAATTTTAGTATAGAAGCAAAAATAAGTGAAAAAAATAATCCTACAAACTTCAAAACTTGAAACTTGAGTTTTTATAATTGAGAATTACCAATTTCAATTAATTATTGAACTTGAGAATTATCTGAGAGTTGAAGTAGTTTTATAGATCCTGCAAACTTGTCTTCAGGATGACAAAGTGAAAGTTCAGAATGGCAAAGTGAAAGTTCAGAATGACAATCTAATACTAGTACTGGTTCCTTTTTATTGGAAATAGTATCTAATAATTTAGAAATTCCAAATGTAGATATAGAAGTTCAAAGTTGACTTGAATTCATAAATTGAAGTTATAAATGTAAAAATATAGATTGTAAAATTAATCTAAACCTAGAAAACCTGTTTACTTGAAGTTATGATATATCAGATTATTCTTGTGAATGGGATTTTTGATCGGGTACTTTTATAACTCTAGATACTGATAAAAAATGTAATCCTGGGTATGTAAATTATTGAATTTGAAGGCATTATGTGGAAGCTAAAATTATTGAAAAAAATAATCCAAATAATTTTAAAACTTGAAGTCTAAATTTTGAAAATGAAATAAGCCTAATACAAGCAAGTTCAAGTTCTTCAACAACAAATTCTTTATGAAATAACTTCACAGAACAAAAAAAAGAAATAATCATTCAATCAGGAGCCTCAAAAATTTGAGAAAATACTTATAAATGTAATGAAGAGAAATGTAAAATCAATATGCAATACGAAAATAGTTCAAATGAAACTTGTTTTTGGGATTTTTGATGATGAATTTATAAAGAAACCTATACTAAAACCTGTAATCCATCTTTTGTGTATTATTATTCCTGAAATTATAAAATAAGATTAAATATATATAAAAACTGACTGTTTAGCGAAGAAAAAAGTATAACTCTTACAAATAATTTTTTTGATAATGCAAAAATATATAATTTATATCCTACTGCAAAGATAAAATTACAATGAACTATTTGAAAAAACAAAGAATTAATCTGAAATAAACTTATTTGTAAAAATACAAAAGAATGTAGTGTAAATTTTGATTGAAGTGAGTCAACTGATCCAAATAAAGATAATCTGGAGTTTTTTTGGGATTTTTGAAACTGAAAATTTGAAGAAAAAGCTAATCCAAGCACAATTAAGTATTCACCATGAAAATATAAAGTTAAATTAAAAGTTACTGATAGATTTTGAGAATATAGTGAAGATTATTTTTTTATTGAAGTTTATGAGAAAGAACAAGAAGTCTTAAAATTAAATGAAAATATCACAAAATACATAAAAATAATTGAAGCTCTACCAAATCCAGTTTGAAGTGAAGAAAATGAATGGATAAAAATAAAAAATGATTCTATAAATTTTATAAATATCAAATGACTTGAAATAGATGATAAAATCTGAGAATGAAGCAAAGTTTATACTATCAAAGATGATTTTTATTTACTTCCATACGGGGAAAAAAAGCTATATAAAGTAGAGACTAAACTGAATTTAAACAATAGTTTTGATGAAGTAAACTTAATTTATAATAATACAATTATTGACTCACTAGTTTGGAATTATGAAGTTCCTGAATGATTTGTAGTAAAAAAAGAATTAAGAGAAAAAGTAAAAATCCTAAATGTAATTGATTGAGATACAATAGTTATACAATTTAAAGATGGGACAAAAGAACATCTAAGATTTATCTGAGTTGATACACCTGAAACAAAGCATCCAAAAAAAGCAATTGAATTTTATTGAAAAGAAACATCAGATTTTACAAAAAAGAATTTAGAATGAAAAGAAATAGAATTAGAACTTGATTTTGACAATTATAGAGATAAATATGGTAGATTACTTGGATATGTGTGGATAGATAACATAAATTTCAACAAACTACTTATAGAAAAATGATATGGAAGAGCTTACTTGTACTTCCCTTTTAAATATAGTGCTGAATTTGCAAAAGCCGAGAAAGAAGCTAAGAAGAATAAATTATGATTATGGTGAGATGAAGAGGTAAGAAAAGAAATAGAAGAACTTGAAAAACTTGAGAAAAAGGAAAATATAGAAAATATAAAATTTCAAGAAAGTATTTCATTTGATAAAATACTTACAAATATCTCAAATTTATTTGATAAAGAAAATTACAAAGAACTAATTCTAAATAAAAATTTCTTCAGTTATTTTAGTCTCTGAATTGATCAAAAAGAAATACAAAAGGAAAATTTAAAAGAATTTGATTTACTTTTAAGTGATTTACTTAAATCAGATAAAAAGACTACTAAATCTAATATAAAACAAGAAAAAATACTTAGTTATAAGACTTCAAAGTTAAAATCTGGACTAAAAATAACATGAGTTACCTTCCCAAATTCATTAGTTACTTTAAGTTTTGATGAAATAAAACTAGAAACCAAATCAAATGAAATATGAAATTATACTTTTTTAATAACTGATAATTTAAAAGTTGGAGATTATGAATTACAATTTTTAGTCTCAAATTGATGACAAGATTACCCATACTTAGCTCCAAGAAGTGTAAATCTATCAAAAGATTATATTTTCTGAGTACAAGACTATAAATTAAAACAATTAAACAAAAAAGTAAAAAAGAAGAAAGCAAAAAAAGCTAAAAAGAAAAAATTAGTAGCAAAAAAATCTACACTCAAAAAAATGAAATATGATATAAAAGATATAAAAAAAGAAGAGGATAAATCTGCCTCTAGTAAAAATATATTTTTAATTTTCTTACTTTCTCTTCTTGTTTCTATAATGTGATTTTTTTTGATTAAAAAGGTTGATTAATTAAACATTTCAACTTCAAATTTTCAATCTATGATTTTTATATTTACTTCTAGATTATGTAAATCACAGATTTTTTTAACTATAGATAAACCAAGTCAAAATCATACAGTATTTCTAGAATTATCCAGTTTATAAAAAGTATCAAAAAGTATAGAAGTATCTTCCAAAACTATACTTTTTTTTATTTTATTTGATATCTTAAATGTATTTTTATCCATAAAAATTTGTATTTTTGAATTTGAGATTTTGTATTTTTTTGCATTTTCTACTAGATTTGTTAAAAGTCTCTCAACTAAAACTTTATTTCCATTAATTATAAAATCTTTTTTTACATCTAAATTTATATTTATTTCTAAATCTTTTATAATTTCCAAAAAACTTACCTTTTCATTGTTTTTTAAAGTAGTATTTTCACTTAAAAAAAGTAGATTATCCGTTATATCTCTCATAGAATTTATCTCTTCTATACTTGATACAACGAGATTTTTATCATATCATAGTTCAAGTAATTCTAGATTTGTTTTTACTACTGCCAAAGGAGTTTTTATCTCATGAGCTAGATTATGATTATATTCTCTTAATTTTTTATTATTCTCTTCTATTGGTTTTATAGTAATTTTTGCAAGTATATAAGCAATTAAATATGTAAAAATACTTAACAAAATAAATATAAGAATAAATTTATTTTGTCCTTGTCATCTAAAATCAACTATACTATTGTGATTTAGGTATTGAATAAAATAAAACATAAATAAAGCAAAAATAAGCAAAAATATACTTATTTTAAATGCTAATAATTGTTCTTTTGATATTTTCATAGAAAGTTTAGGGTTAAATGTTATCAGTTGTAAGTTGTCAGTATATAAATTTGTCATTCCCTTGAAGAAGGGAATCTACCTTGTATTATTCTAAAATATAAAAAATATATCCTGAACTTTAAAATTATATCAATATTAGAACAATTATATAATGAAGATTCCCGACTTCTCGGGAATGACATATTTTT
>DHWA01000004.1:38142-38275 GCA_002412935.1 Patescibacteria group bacterium UBA5194
GTGGTAGAAGAAAAATCTAGATTTTCTTCAAATTCTCACCAAACTTGTTCTAATATATCTGTCTTATTTTTTGGATATCATCTGTTTTTAGACAAAAATTCTATAATCAAGTATTCTTTGTTTGATAGTTCTA
>DHWA01000040.1 GCA_002412935.1 Patescibacteria group bacterium UBA5194
TTGAATAGTTGATGCTGTTTTATTTATTGGTGGAAAAACTATTCCAATTGACTCAAAATTTCCACAGGAGAACTATGAGAGACTTATAGGGGTAGAAGATGATATACATATAAAAAAATATTCAACAGAGCTCAAAAAAGACCTAAAAAACAGGATAGATGAAGTTTCAAAATATATAATTCCTGAAAAGGGAACAACAGATTTTGCTTTTATGTTGATTCCAGCTGAATGAATGTATTATGATATATTTATTAACAAGGTTTGAAATATAGAAGTTAGAAACATTATCGAATATGCTTTTTCTAAAAAAGTTATTATCTGTTCTCCTTCTAGTTTTTATGCTTATCTTCAGACTGTTATACAATGAATGAAGGCTCTTCAAATAGAAGAACAAGCTAAAGAAATACAAAAATATGTTATAAAATTACAAAAAGATTTAGAAAAATACGAAGAAGTTTTTATAAAAGTTTGAAATAGTTTAT
This sequence comes from Patescibacteria group bacterium UBA5194, assembly GCA_002412935.1. Taxonomy (GTDB): domain Bacteria; phylum Patescibacteriota; class Gracilibacteria; order BD1-5; family UBA6164; genus Altimarinus. The sequence continues at coordinate 483 of DHWA01000040.1, forward strand.
GAGCTACTGTAAATCATTATAATGATGCATATAAGAGATATAGCATAGTTGATAAAGATATTATAAAAATCACATTATGAGATTCAAGTTTAATAGATGTGTTGCAGTTGGAAAAACCGGATTTAGATTTGTAATTTTGATATAAAAAAAGAGTTTTCATTTTAATGAAAACTCTTTTTTTATAAATCTACTATTAAAAATAAATTTTGTTATTTAAACTTCTGTAATGTGATCTAACAATAGCAATTTCTCTTTTTTTTCTTTTACTAGTGTCTCCTACAGCATATCTTTCAGCTTTCAATTTATTTGAAATTCTTGATTGGAAAAACAATTTCTTGTATTTTAAAATCAGTTTTTCATTAGTTTCACCTTCTTTTCTTATTGAGTATATCATATAATTCTATCTCCTTTAAGTTATAAATATAAGTAGTCTTATTGTATTTATTTTTTTTTATTGTCAATAAATAATTTATAAATATAATGCTAAAAAAGAATATAGAATGTAAAATGCAGGATATAGGAAAAAGAATTTTAGAATAATATTAATAATAATAATTTATAATCCATAAAAATGAATAAAGATAGAATAAAAAAAATAGAATCAGTGGCACAAAAATTGTTGTCAGAAATAATTTTTGAAGAAGTAGAGGATGGTGAGAAGATATTTGGTATAATTACTATAACTTGAGTAAAAATAAGCTCAGATTTATCTTATCTTGATGTATTTGTAAGTTCTTTTATGCAAAAAGAGATATTACCAAAGACTTTAGCAAAGCATTGATATGATATACAAAAGAGGTTTAATCTAAAAATGGATTTAGTAAAGATTCCAAAAATCAGATTTAGATATGATGATTCTTGAGAAAGTTATGTAAGTATGAATGCTTTGTTTAGAGAGATAAAGGAAGAAATAGAAAAATAATACTCATTAATCTATAAATTTATGCAACACTATGATTTAATAATTATCTGAGCTTGAAGTGCTTGATTACCAGCTTGAATGTATGCAAGTAGATACAATTTAAAAAATCTTATAATCTGAAGTATGCCAGGTTGAGCACTTGCAACTTCTCATAAAGTAGAAAATTATCCAGGTACTATAAGTGCTCCTGGAAAAGAGATAATGGATAATTTCCGTCGCCATGCTGAAAGTTCTTGAAGTGAAATAATTCAGGATACAGTTATAAATGTAGATAAAAATGAAAATGGATTTGTAATTAAAACAGCTTCACAAAAAGAATTCAATTCAAAATATGTAATTTATGCAACTTGAAACAAGTATAGAAAACTAGGTTTTATCTGAGAAAATGAGTTTCTATGAAAATGAGTAAGCTATTGTGCTACTTGTGATGCTATGTTTTTTAAATGATTAGATGTTGCTATAGTTTGAGGAGGGAATACTGCATTAACTGAAAGTCTGTATTTAGCTGATATATGTAAAAAAGTATATTTAATTCATAGAAGAGATACTTTTAGAGCTGAAACTGTTTGGGTAGATAAAGTTAAAAGTACTTCAAATATAGAAATGGTTTTAAACGAAGAAGTAGAAAGTGTAAATTGATCTATGTTTATGGAAGAAATTCATCTAAAAAGTTGAAAAGTTTTGAAAGTTGATGGTTTATTTGTAGCAATAGGGAATGAACCAGATACAAAGATAATAGATCATCTAAACCCTTTAAAAGATGAAGAATGATGCTTAGTCGTAGACCAGAGACAGGAAACCTCAGTTTCAGGGCTTTATGCAGCTTGAGATATAACAACAAATAGTAATAAATTTAGACAAACTATTATGAGTGCTGCAGAAGGTTGTCTTGCTACTAATAGTGTTCATGAAGATATAATTAAAAAGGGGCATAATTAAAAAAATATTTGAATTAATTTAAACATTGATTATTATATAGTCAATGTTTTTTAGTTAAAAATTATATGTGATTAAAATTTGATTTAACAATAAATGATCAATGAGATAAAAGAAATTTAAAAATTTGTTTTTTATGAGAAAAATCCTGAAAATCAATATTATTACTTGAATGAGATAAGATATGTGATTTAACTGAACAAATAGCTTTAAATATTCTAAATATTTTAAATACCGAACAGATTTTTGATAATTATGATATTGAAAGGACTCCAGAATTTTGATTTAAATGATTATTTTCTGATTGTCATAGTTTTGCTTTATCTTTAGCAATTTGAGCATCTAGTATATGAAATTGACCTTTGAGAGAGGATTTTTTAACAAAGGTATCATTAAGAAAGGTTTGATTACTAAAAATATGAGACAAGTTGCCTAAATTGCAACAATGAGATTTGATTACAACAGAATGATTATTATATTGAAATCATTCAATGGTATATTTATGTAAAAAACGGGGTTTAGATTTTTTTATACATTGTGTTGGGTGTCTTTGATATGTTGATTTTGAATGAAAATGTTATTCATCATTTTATAAGAAGATATTTGATGAAATAACATTTGATATTAATTGACAAAGATATGTTAAAGAATGATACAGGGTTTGATGATGATTAGCATTTGGTAATATACAAAATATGTATAAAGAATGTGAATATGAATGAATCAAAAAATTAGGTATTTATAGAAAAAAATAGTTTAATAACTTATTATTAATTTTATTTTCTCTCACTTAATTCATAAATCTTTATAATTTTTTATTATTAAAAAATTTAAAATAAAAAGGAATTAAAATTAATCGACATAAAGTTATTGTTAATAATGCAATTTCTAAAGAATATAAATCAGCAATAAATCAGATAATTATAATTAATATAGAATATAATATAGATGAAAAGATAGAAATAATACTTTCCATTGTTGCTCTTTGGTTATTAGTATATTCATTTTGAAGTAAAGTTCTTTCAGATGTATTTTCAATAACAGTACAATTTGCTGATAATTCAATTATAATTGGTGATAATTTTGTAGGAAAAATATAAGCAAAACTATTTATCGATACACTTATCAAATCAGCTCAAACAAAAGTTTTTAAATATCATAGTTTATTTGTAATTTTATGTGAAAACCATGATCAAAAACCTGCAATAAATGTTGATATACCAAATAGTATTCAAATTCATAAAGTTGAATAAAATTTTTGATAAAAAACAAATCATATTTCATCTACAATATGATACATTGATCTTCTAAATATAGTTATAAAAGATAATAACCTAAGTTTGGGATTTCTATTAATATATATTAGTGATTCGGTAAAATGGTTCCATGATTCTTTAAGAGTTTTGGATTTTTCAAACTCATATGCTTCTTTTATAAATAAGGATGAGATAAGTCATATTAAACATTTTAATATTGCTACAACTAATACCAATCTTGGATCAATAAGAAAAAATAATCAAGCAATTAAAGTTTCTGTTCCAGTTCCCCATAGTGAAATTCAGGAAGATCTTCAATTATATTTTTGATAAAGGTTGTTTTTTCATAATTTATTTAGTATATTGTGTAACATAGCATCCATATTACCACTATGAAATGCATTTGAAATTCATTGAAAAATTGCTCATATAACCATAAATATATATGAAAAATCTCATAAAAAATATAGGCTAAAACTTATTAATAATGAAAGTTGTCAAAAGATGTAGGTTCATTTACGACCTAAATATTTATCTGAAATAACTCATGTAGGTAATTCTGCAAGAATTGTAGAAATTTTTTTAATTGAAAATAATGTAGTTGCAAGAACATAAGAATTAGTTACAGTAACAAAATATATTATAGCAAATACATAAAAGACATTTGTACTTGAGTATAACCAAGGATATAGTTTCAGACTTTTATTATAAGAAATATCAATATTCATATATATTTTTAGCAATTAATACTCAATCTCCATCTTAATTTTATCTCCTCTAATTCATAAATCTTCATAATTATAATTAAGTACTTTAGCTAAGTTTAATGAAAGTATATGCTCTTCTTTTATTTGATTTTCTAGAAAAGTTTTTTCTTCGTCTCAAAGCTTATCTATATAGATTCAAGCAATACTTCATCTATTTATTCATTTGTACATTGCTTTTACTTGTCCAGCTTCTCTGATAGGTGGAATAAAAAATATATCTTTTCAATATCTTTTGTAGTCACTTCATCTCCACATAAGATTATTTAATTTTACAGAAGCTGAAATCAAGGGAATAGTGTAGTTAACTTTGAAACAATTTATACTTTCATCAAAAAATCATAATTCTTCATAATATTTTTCTAGCATTTCTACTTCTTCTTTTAGAGTAATTCATATTATATGAGTTCTTTTTTTTGTTTTAATAGCTTCATTAAAGATACTAGTAAATATTTCTAATTCGTCTTTAGGAGAGAATACTTCGCTCCACATAGCTGGATGAACTTTTATTTTTTCTAGTAGAGTATCATTTTTTTTCTCTTTTAATAAATCTTCCATAAATAATATTTTTGTATCATCTGATTTTATTCAAGCTGAAAAATCATAAATTTCAAATAGGAATTTATTGTCGAAATAGTTTTGGTCGATATCAATTATTTTGTTTTTTAGAATTTGTTTCATAAAAGTTTAATAATTATTAGTTTTATATATTTTTTAAGAAATTTGTTCAACTTCATTTATTAATGTTTTTAATAGTTCTAAATTTTCTAGTGACTTCTTTTTTGTATGCTCAGAAAGAACTAAAAAACTATCAGTATAATATAATTTATTATCATCTGAAATTACTAAATTTTCATCTCATTGTAAATCTACAACTTTTCATTCATTAACAAATTCTTCATAGCATTTTATAAAGAAAATCAGTTGTTTTAAAAGTTTTTTGTTTTGTTTTAAAAGATTGATAATATAATTTTTATTTCTATTTCATAAAATATCTACTTTTATTTCTATAGGGGAACAAAAAGCAAATACATCATTTCAAACTCAAACAAATCATTGATTTGGCACTATATTTTTAAATTTTGATTTTATTAATTTATATTCTTCTTCAAATTTTTCAGAATTTATTCTTAAAAAGGATTTTTTAACAAATAATCTTATATTTTCTCAGTTTTTTATATAATTTAACATTTCTCAAGTACAATTTGTTCATCTTTGTTTGTCCGCTCTATGTCATGTTGGATAAGATTCTTGAGCTATTTTAATTAATGTTTTTTTAGAAGGAATATTATTAGTCATATTAATTTTTTTAAAATATTACTTTTTACTATACACACATCAGCAATAGTCTTGTCTATAGATTTTATGTTTTTTAGTATATTCTATACTTCTTTTAAATCAATCATTTTTTTTGAAATCTAGTTTTAGAAATTCTAATTTATCTTTTAGATTAAGATTTTCTCATAATGCGAAAATCTTTTTATCATCTTTGTGTGGGGAAATTGTTAGGGTAGTAGTCCAATATTGTATTCCTAGTTTTTCGGCTTCTATTGAAGTCCTTGTTAATCTCATATCATAACATTTTTCACATCTTTCTCATCTTTCAGGACAGTTTTCTAATCACTTTGTATTTGCAAAAAAATTATCTATATCATATTCTCAAACTATGTAGGGAACTTGTTCTATTTCACATACTTTTTTAAATGCTTTTAATCTTTTATTATACTCTTTTTTTGGGTGAATATTTGGATCATACCAAAAACAAGTTAATTCGTATTTATCTTTTAAATCTACAATTGGTATTGTCGCATCTGGTCAACAACAAATATGAAGTAGTAATTTTTCTTTTTTTTCTAGTATTTTTTTTACAGGTTTATATGTAATTCTATGAATTCATGTGATTTTATTTTTTCAAGTGAGGTAATCTGAATGTTTCTTTGTTCCATATCATTTATGATTTTCTAAACTTAAATCAGGGTAGATAGATGCATAAGTATCAATTAATTTATCTCTGAAAACTTTAGCTATAATTGAAGCAGCTCAAATCTCAATTATTTTTGCATCTCATCATATTACATAAACAGGCTTTTTATCTAACTCATCAAAGATATAATTATCATTTCAATCAACTAAAACTGAATCAATTATTCCTTCTTCTTTGTTAGGGAGAAGGTTAGGATGAGGGCTTATCTTTCTTAATAATTCTATCAAGGATCTTCTCATCGCTTCTTTATTAGCCTTTTTTATATTTATTTCATCAATAATATAATTATCTACAACTCAAACTCAAAAGTATACTCTAGGATTTTCTCAAAGAGATAATTCAACAAGCTCTTTAAATATTTCTTCTCTTTTTTTTGCACTCAATTTCTTACTATCATTTATTTTTGATAATAATTCTTTTGAAGGAAGATTTTTTGGATTAAAAGTTAAAGCACAAGCAATAACAGGACCTAACCAAGGGCCTCGTCCAGCTTCATCTATTCAGATTTTATATTTTTTTTGCATAAATTTAAATATAATTTTTTACTTGCCCCCTTGATAAAGGGGGGTAGGGGGTTTTTCATTATTTTCTATCAGAAAATCAAATCATTATTTTAATTCAGTATTTATTTTTGTTTTTCAAAATAATTCAGTCTTTGTTTGATAGAACTATCATTTTTTTCATAAATTGTCATCTAAAATATATGTTTCTAATTTTGTCTAATTTTTTCCATCATAATCATCTGATTTCATCATTTCATTCCTCTATTTCATAGGATAATCCTATCCAATTTCATTTTCAGATAACTAGAGAAATTCAGAATTCGTTGTAAGTTGTTTTCATTTTTGAAAAAAGCTAGAGATAATTATCTCTAGCTTAAATTTTTTATATATAAAGTCAATAATTTTTATTATATTTTTATGTTTTTGTTATACAAATACTTAGTATTTTTTGTCTAGCTTTATTAGGACTAACAACATAAGTTAATTTTGTTTTTCAAGCTTGACTTCTTCAGTGATCAAAATCATTTTCATCAGCCATTCATCAATCTGTATATATTTCAATTGATCAATATCAAAATATATTTCCAAGTAAACCACTTCTACATGATATTATAGATCTTATTTTTTCTGCAGGTAAAT
>DHWA01000041.1 GCA_002412935.1 Patescibacteria group bacterium UBA5194
TAATAGGGAATATATACCAAGAACTATATCAAATTTCCCTGAAACAAAATTTTACCTACCTACATTAAGAGATGGTTATACAAGAGTTATCCCAATAGGTTGAAATAATGAAACTTGATCTAAAAATATGAATTTATTCCAATATGGTGATGACTTACTTATAGTTGATTGTTGAGTTCAATTTGCAGAACCAGATATGCTATGAGCTAATTATTCGATACCTGATATATCTTCACTTATTCAATATAAAGACAAGATTAAATGAATTGTAATTACACATGCTCATCTTGATCATATTTGAGCTTTAAAACACATACTTCCACCATTATGAATGCCTACTATTTTTGCTACGAAACTTACAATATGAATAATTAAAAAGTGACTTGAAGAAGCTCGTCTTTTAAGTCATACTACATTTGTTGAAGTATCTTGAGACAGTACTGAGAGAGTAAAAATAGGTGATAATTTTTCTCTAGAATTTTTTAGAGTTAATCATAGTATTCCTGATTGTGTGTGAATATATTTAGAAACTCCAGGTTGAGCAAAAATTGTACATACTTGAGATTTTAAAATAGATTTTACACCAGCTATTGATAAACCAGCTGATTTATCAAGAATTTGAGAATTATGAAGAAGATGAATTACTTTATTTATGTCTGATTCCACTTGATCTATTAAAAAATGATTTTCAAAATCTGAAAAAGATATTTGAGAAACATTGGAAAAAATCATAGCTAATCATACTAAATGAAGACTTATAATTGCAACTTTTTCTTCTTGGATATCAAGAGTACAACAACTTATAAATATCTGTGAAAAACATGATAAACAAATATTTTTAAGTGGTAGAAGTATGATTGAAAATACAGCTATAGCTAAAGAATTAGGATATTTAAAAATGAAAACAGGTGCTATAAAAAAAATGAATCCAAAAATGATGGAAGATATACCTTTACATAATCAAATTATCATAACAACTTGAAGTCAATGAGAGGAATTTTCAGCATTAACTCGTATGTCTGAATGAAGACATAATTCTTTAGAGATAATGAAATGAGATACAATTATATTTTCTTCTTCTGTTGTTCCTGGTAATGAAAGATCTGTTTATTGAGTAATAAATAAATTATTAGCTTTATGAGCAAGTGTAATTACAAAAGATGATAGTGATGTTCATACAGGTTGACATGCTTTTCAAGAAGAACAAAAAATTATGTTAAACTTAGTAAATCCTAAATTTTTTATGCCAGTTTTCTGAGATTTATATTTTAGAACTCTACATAAAAATACTGCTGTAAGTATATGATTTAATGAAGAAAATGTATTACTCCAAGAAAATTGAAGTATTATTGATCTTGCTCCAAATCAAACAGTATTTAAATCTAGAATTAAAATGCCAATCCAAGATATAATAATAGATGGTAATGGTATATGAACAGCTAATAGCCATGTTATAAAAGCCAGAGAAAAAATGATGGATTCTGGAGTTTTGGTTATAATTTATAAAGCTGATTCTAAAACAAAAGAAATTTTATGAAATATAAAAATTGAAAGTAGATGACTTGTATATTTAGATGAAGTAAAGCTTGTTCATAAAATGGTTTTTAAAAAATCAAAAGATGTATATGAAAATACTATTGCTGATGTTCCTGATATAGAAGAAAAAGATCTAGTAAAAATAATTAAAACAGATTTAGAAAATTTATTATTACAAAAAATTGAAAGACAGCCAATGGTTATACCTATAATTATATATGTTTAAAAAAGATATAATTTAAATTTGCCTTTTTTAAAAAATACATATTATTATAAATGTAACTTATTATTATAATAATATCAAAATTATGAACAAAATTATATATTCTCTTATTTGACTACTTTTACTAAATTTAAATAATGCAAATGCAGCTATAAGTTTATGATGAACAAAAGTTGATGCTTGATTGAAGTGAAGTAATGAATGAGCTGACACTGCTGTACAAGTACTTATAAAAAATGTAATGCTATTTTTATATTTAGTTGCTGTTATTTATGGTTTATGGGGAGGTTTTTTAATATTAACTGCTTGATGAAAAGAGGATAATGTTAAAAAATGAAGAACTGTTATTGTACAAGCTTTGATAGGTTTAATTGTTATATGGTTAGCATCTTCAGTTGTACAATGGTTAGTTACTTCTATTCTTTGAGTAACTGCTTAAAAATTTAAATCACAAAAAAATCGAAACAATTTTGTTTCGATTTTTTTTATTTGTGAATTATTTTTTTAAAAAAATCCTCCCAACTTTTTTTGTTGAGAGGAAAATATTTCTAATATATTTCTAAAAAATTTATCTTCCAAATTTTTTCCTTTCATTTTCATTTAAATACTTTTTTCTTAATCTTACAGATTTAGGAGTTACCTCTACATATTCATCATTACTTATATAATCTAGTGCATCCTCAAGTGTAAATTTCCTTGGTGGAGTTAATCTTATAGCTTCATCAGTTCAAGATGCTCTTATGTTTGTTAATTGTTTATTTTTAGTTGCATTAACTGTTAAATCTCATCATTTCAAATGTTCTCATATAATCATTCATTCATAAATTTCAGTAGCTGGTTCAATAAATATAGGACCTCTTTCTTGTAATTTCCATAAACTATATCACATAGCAGTTCATGCTTCTCAACATATCATTGATCAAACTTCTCTTTTTTCTATATCTCATTTATAAATATCATATTTTTCAAAAGAACTAGTTAAAATTCATTCTCATTTTGTTAAAGTAACAAATTCAGATTTAAATCCTAAAAGTCATCTAGTTGGAACAAAAAATTCTAAACTTGTTATTCAATTTTCTTCACTCATAGCAAGCATTTCTCATTTTCTTTTTCACATTCTTTCTATTATACTTCAAGCTGAAATAGAAGGTAAATTTATAGCAACTCTTTCAATTGGTTCATATTTTACTCAAGTTTTCATTTTAAAAATTACTTCGGGAGCTCAAACTTGTAATTCAAATCATTCTCTTCTCATATTTTCTATCAAAACTGATAAATGTAATTCACCTCTTCCAGAAACTATATAATTTTCTGCTGTATCTAAATCAATTTTTAATCATACATTTGTTTCTAATTCTCTTTCCAATCTATCTCTTATTTGTCTACCTGTTACAAATTTACCTTCTCTTCAAGCAAAAGGAGAGTTATTTACTAAAAACTCCATTCTTAAAGTTGGTTCATCTATAGTTATAGCAGGAAGTGGTTCTACTGAGTCATTTGCACCAATTGTTTCTCATATATATATATCAGAAATTCAAGCAATAGTAACTATATCTCAAGCTGAAGATTCTTTTGATTTAATCTTTTTCAATCATTCATTAGTCAAAATATCACTAATTTTTCATTTTCTTTTAGCCCCATCATTTCAAATTATTACTACATCTTGTCATTGTTTTACTGTTCCATCAGTAATTCTACCAATTCAAAGTCTTCATAGAAAATTATCATAAGCCAAATTTGCTACTTGCATTCTAAAAGGAGCATCAGCAATATTCTCTTTTGGTTCTACTTTTTCAATAATCATATCCAATAATGGATGTATATTATTACTTTCATCGTTTAAATGTCTTTTAGCTATTCAATCACGAGCAATAGTATAACAAGATGAAAAATCAAGTTGTTCATCAGATGCATTTAATTGAACAAATAAATCAAATAAATGATCAATTACATAATCAGGTCTAGCTGTAGGTTTATCTATTTTATTGATAACTACAAGTGGTTTTAATCCAAGTTCAAGTGATTTTCTAAGAACAAATTTTGTTTGAGGCATAGGCCCTTCATAAGCATCAACAACAAGAACTACACTATCAACCATTCTAAGAACTCTCTCAACTTCACTACCAAAATCAGCATGCCCTGGAGTATCTACTATATTGATTTTAAAATCTTTATATGAAACAGATGTATTTTTTGAATAAATAGTAATTCATCTTTCTTTTTCTTGATCATTACTATCCATTACACAAGTTTCAACTTTTTCATGTTCTTTAAAAGTTCCACATTGTTTCAATAAGGCATCAACTAAAGTAGTTTTTCCATGATCAACATGGGCAATTATAGCTATGTTTATATATTTCATTATTGAAAATTAAGTAGTAATGCAAAAAAATTAAGCTCTGAAAAATAAGAAAAAAGCCTTAGTACTTGTTACTAAAAACTTAATACTTATTACTCATAATCTTAATACTTTCAAATCCGCAGAATTATATTTGAAAATCTAAAAAAGTAAAATTTAAATTTATTAATTATACATTATTTTTTAAGAATATCAATACTTCAGGTCTCATTTTTCTCTCAGTTAACATATATTTCCACATCTTGACTATTTTTTGTGATTTTTAATTTTGTTTTCATTATCTCTATATTTATCTGTCTTTGTTTAGAATCTTGTTTATCTAAAATATATTTTCTTTCAGAAAATAAATAACCTAAGAAAAATGATACAATTATAAGAATAGTTGAAATAAGGATTTTTAGATCTTTCATGGATATATATTAATATTTTTAAGTTATTGTCATTCCCTAGAAGTAGGGAATCTACCTTGTATTCAAAAATAATGATTGGTGGATAAAAATGTGAGAAATCAGCTACAATATAATGAAGATTCCCACCTTCGTGGGAATGACAAATTTTAATTATTTATTCACTAACAGTTGTTCCTTCATTCTCACCAAGTATTGCTCTTTTTAAAGCTCATTTTTTTAATAAATTCACTATTTTTAATAACATTTTATTATCACGAGCTAAAGCAATCGCAGTTTGATCCATAACTTTTAATTTCTTTTCAAGTACTTCGTCATAAGTTACTTTGTCATACATCTTTGCATCTTCATGTTTTTTTGGATCCTTATCGTAAACTCAATCAACTTGTGTTGCTTTTATAATCATATCTGCTTCTATTTCCAAAGCTCTCAGAACTCCACAAGTATCAGTTGTAAAGTAAGGAGCTCAAGTTCATCAAGCAAAAACCACAACCTTTTCATCTTCAAGATATTTTATAGCTTTAATTTTATCAAACCTTTCTCATACTCACTCATAACTTACTGATGTCATAAGTTTTGCCTTGATTTTTTTATTTGAAAAATAATTTACAAGTGCAAGTCAATTTATATACGTTGCTGTCATTCACATATAATGAGAAGTATGTTCATCAAATCACAAATTTTCTCAAAAAACTCATCTAAATATATTTCATCATCATATAACAATACCTATTTCGATATTTTCTTTTTGTAAATCCTTTATAGTTTCAGATACATAATCCAAAACTTTAGTATCAAAAGTATTTCAAGTATCTCAAGCTAATGCTTCTCAAGAAATTTTTAAAAGGACTCTTTTATTTTTTTTAGACATAAAAATATTATTATTATTTAAATTTTTTATCAGCTTTCAATACTTCATCCCAAGAAACTTGTTTTAATTCATCATTTTTATCTTTTATTGTCTCTTTTGTAACTCAAGTTCAAGTTTCTAAAAGCAAGATTCAATATTGTTTTGTTTCATAGTTTACATAATGTTTCTCATAATAGTAATTATCTCATTTTAATCTTAATACATAAAATCAAATTGATTTATCTTTAGTTATATCTCTACAACTATTCCAATAAGAATATCAATAATTTTCAACTAAAAAATCTGTTAGATTTTCACATTTTATATTTTCTGTTGTAAAATCTTCTTTAATTGATAAGTTATTTATTTCTAAATCATCTCACAGAGTACTTAATTCTCAATTTGAAGATAAGTTTACATTTATTTTATCTGTACTTGTAGAACTTGTTTTTTCTTTTTCAGGAATATTTATTTCTACTTTTATTTTATATGTAGAATCTCATGAATAAGCTGTAAATATATAGTTATTTAATCAATAGTCCAAAGTTTTGAAATTTGATGAAGCCATATATTTAAATGTTGCATCTCCAGATTTAAACTGTTTAAGGTTATACAAATCTTCTGGATAAGAGGAAGTTTCATTTGAAAAACTAACTTCAATTTTATCAACTTGTCATAAAGTTTTTCAATTTATATAAAATTCTCATAAATAAAAATTTTTGTTACTTAAATCTTCTATCTCAATTAAAGGGGTTCATGTAGTTAATGGTGTTGTTGTAACAGTAGGTTCATCTTGTTTTTCTTTTGTTATTTCTTCCGTATCAATATTTTCTTCTATAGAAGTATCTGAAACTTCTTCTCAGGTATTTGATATTTCGTCTCAAAGCATTTCTTGTTTTGCTTCTTGAACTTTATCATTATTATTGTCAGAAAAAAAACAAGAACTAAGTAAAATAGGAATAAGTAAAATTATTATTTTTTTCATATTAATTAATTAAATAATAAACACTTTATAATATAATCCTTATTTTAAAAAAAGAAAGAAATTTTTAAATACCAAATTATAAGTTATAAAAAGCAATTTATATTTGTTTTTTCAAATTTAGTTTAAATTTTAACTTGATGAATATATTATCATTATTTCCAATATCTATATTATATAAAATACTTTTACAATTACATTTTTATGATTATTATTATTTTAGAATTTTTAAAGTGAATTAGAATTCATAATTACTACAGAAACAATAATTTATAAATAAGTTAAATTTTATTATTATCTATTTACAATTTACTAATGATTGAATCAGTTAAAAAAGAAAGATTAGTTTCTCCTAAAGCTATAAATATAGATAATACTATTATAGAAAATTCTTTAAGACCTAAAAGTCTTGAAAATTATGTATGACAAATTTCTATTAAAAAACATCTTTCTGTGTCTATAAGTTCAGCTAAAATAAGAAATGAAACTCTAGAACATATATTATTTTATGGTCCTCCTGGGCTTTGAAAAACAACTTTAAGTAATATAATAGCTTACGAAATGTGAGTAAGTTTAAAATCAACTTCAGGACCTGCAGTAGAAAAACAATCTGATTTAATAAGTATACTTTCAAACTTAGATGATTGAGATATACTTTTTATAGATGAGATTCATAGACTTAAACCTCAAATAGAAGAGATCTTATATACTGCTATGGAGGACTTTACTATAGATATAATGGTATGAGCAGGTACTTGAGCTCAAAGCGTAAAAATACCTCTTAAAAAATTTAGTTTGGTTTGAGCAACTACTAGATTAAGCGCATTATCTTCACCACTTAGAGATAGATTTTGAAATATATTGAAATTGGATTTTTATGATTCTTGAGATATAGAAAAAATAATTAAAACAAATTCTCAGATTTTATGACTTGATATGGTAAAAGAATCTCTTGCTTTTGTATCAAAAAAATCAAGATGAACTCCTAGAATAGCAAATAGACTTTTAAAAGTTGTTAGAGATTATCATACTATTTGACACGATGTAAATAAGGCTCAAGAATTACAAGATATATTTTTAAGTATCTGAATAGATGATTTATGACTTGATTATCTAGATAGAAAATATATTGAAACACTTTATAAAAATTTCAATTCTTGACCAGTTTGATTAAATACTATAGCCTCAGCTATATGAGAAGAAGAAGCAACTCTTGAAGATGTTGTAGAACCATATCTACTTCAAATATGATTTCTTGAAAGAACCCCAAGAGGTAGAAAACTTACTTTAAATGCTGAAAAACATATTAATAATAAATAATTTTCTATGCAAAAAATATATGAACTTGAAACTTGAGTTTTTAAGACAAATGAGACGATAAATGAATTGCTTGAAACTAAAGAGTGAAATATCATAGTATTAATTGCTGGTTGATCAGCATCTGGTAAAACTTCACAAGTTGCTAAGAAAGTTTTGGATTATTTTGATGGTCAAGCAATAATGCTTTCTATGGATAATTATTATAGATGAAAAGAATATTATGATAAATATAAACTCAATTTTGATCAACCTGAAGCTTTAAATTTAGATTTATTTTTTGAACATCTTTCAAAACTAAAAGTATGAATTACTGTAAAAATCCCCGAATATGATTTTAAAAATAGTCGTCCTATAATGGATGCTATAGAAATTATTCCTAAAAGAGTAATTATAATTGAATGACTATTTGCATTAAATGACAAAATTGCATCGTTATGAGATTTAAAAGTATTTGTTGATTTATGAACTCATTGAAGAATCTTAAGAAGAATATTTAGAGACATAAAAAGAACAGGTCAAAAACCTCAAGATATACTTGATTACTTTTTGGATACTGTTGAGCCTATGAATGATAAATATATAGAACCAACAAAAATAAATGCTGATTTTATAATTTCAAATGAATATAATGCATTTTTAGAATCATGACAAACTCAAATTCTTGATTTACAAAAAAAATATACAATTTCAAACTTCTCAGAAACAAAAATATTTGAAATCTTACTAAAACTTTGAGCCCAATATCTATGAGATTTAGAATATACAGATTATTATTTTTCTCCAGATTATATAGACTGAAGAATTGTATGAGATAGTGAAATACTACTTATCAGAAAAATAGCTTTTGGTAAATATGTACTTATGTATAAATGACCATTAACTAAAAATAAAGATTATGAAGAAAGAAATATAATTAATTTTTTTGTTGACTCTAATACTGTTGATGAATTTAGAGAAATTTACTGAGATGATATTAAAATAATTAGCAGAAAAAGAAGTAGTTATTTTTTTCATTCTATTATAATTTTTGTAGACTTATTTGAAAATGGTGATAAAATTCTTGAACTAAAATTTGAAGATTTTAATAAGAATACAAAAAGTAAAATTGAGCTTATTTTTAAAGATCTTTGTTTAGAATCTGTAAGTGAAGATTGTAAAAATCTAGATATATAATCTTACGATATTTATTAATACTTTTATATGTCTTTTTGGCAAGAAAAAAATCGGTGAGAAATGTTGATTAAATCAAAACAAGTCGAAAAAATACTTTTTATAGACAATTTTCAAGTAGAAAAAAGAAGTATTGGTTTTTGACAATATGGACTTTTTTTATTGTGACTAGAAATGGAAAAACTGAGTATTATAGACAAAAAATTTATTGATTTATGTAGACAAGAAAAATGTCTATTTATACAAATTGAAACTATAAATAGAATACAGGAAAAGTGAAAAGAAAAATGACAAATATTTAAATATTTTAAAAATTGATACTACAAAAAATTTATTACTCCATATACAGCAATAATTGATTTATCAAAAACTACAGAACAGATTCTAGCAGATATGAAACCAAAATGAAGATACAATATAAAGTTAGCCGAAAAAAAAGAAATCAAAGTTGTCGAAGTAGACAAGTCAGATGACAATATTAAAATCTTCTATGATTTAATGCTGGAAACTACTTCTAGAGATGGTTTTTCATGAAATAAAATTGTCTACTATACAACTTTTTTAAAGACAATAAAAAACAGTAATTTATTAATAGCTTACAAAGACGATAAACCAATTGCTGCTTGAATTTTTGTATTTAATAAAGAAATAAGTATTTATTATTATTGAGCTTCAACAAATGATATAAACTATCGAAATCTTATGGCTCCTTATTTACTTCAATGGACAGCAATAAAAAAAGCAAAAGAGGTTTGAAGTAAATATTATGATTTTCTATGAATTACTACTCCTTGAGAAAAAAATTCAAGTTTAGCTTGAGTAACAGATTTTAAGCTAAAACTTACTAAAGATATTGTAAATATTTCTGATAGTTATATCTGGATAAATAATATAATTTTATATAAAATAATATCATTTCTTAAAATAATTAAATCATTCTTAAAATAAAAAAGAATGGAATCTCCTTTCTATGTTGTCATCCTGAGTGTAACGAAGGATCCCTTAAACTAGGCTGGTTAGTAATTCAATGTTAAAGAGATACTTCACTTCGTTCAGTATGACAGAAAAAGTTAGTTTTTCAGTATATCCTACTATTCTAAAGTCTCATCAAAAATTGTAAAATTCATTTTTGTAACCAATAAGTCAATCATCATAGATTTTGTCATTACTCTATAACATTTGTTAATATAAGCTCAACTACACCATTTACTGATATCAATTTTATTTTTTGAAGAAAAATCATATTGTCCTTTTTTATATAAATCTCTAGCAAAAATATTTAAACTTGTATTTGAAAAATAAATATTTTTTGTTTGAAAATAAGATAAATCTTCATCTACTGAAACATTTAATAAATCATAAATAGTTATCTTATCAGTTCAAATTTTTTTATTATATAATAAATTAACTTTTTCTAATATATCATAATAAACAGAATTTTTCTTTAATTTATCATACCTTTTAAACCACTCTTCTGAAAATTCTACTTTTACTCAAGCTAATTTTAAATCAATATAATCTGTAAAAATTTTTGATTTTTCATAATCAACATAATAATTTAATGGTATTTTCATTTCTCTAAAAACATTGTACAAACTTATTTTTTTTCAATTTATATTAACATAATTATATTTATAAAAACAAGTATAATTTAATCAAATACAATTATTTTTGTTAAATACATAATTGTATTTGAATCTAAAATAATTATAAATAAAATTATCCCACTTTATTGGTTCATCAGGATTCAAATAAAGTCAATCATTAATAAGATTGTACTTTATTAGTTTTTTCAATATTAGTTTATAATTATCTGATTGGTATTTTATATCATTAAAATTAAAGGGAACTATTTCATTATATATATTTATTATTTTTGTACTCGAGTCTCATATTTTATTTATCTCTAAATTATTTTTTAAATATGTTATAGTTTTTCAAATATTTTCAATCATTTTATCTTTATCTGAAAGCAAAATTCAATTCAAATAATATTCTTTATTATTATTACCAATAATATCTTCATATATATTTATAATACAAAGCCTTTGTTCTATTTTTTTTCAATTTTCATTTTTTGCAACTAAAAAACTATTATCACAATAAATATATCATTTATGTCATAAAATTTTAATCATAGATTTGTAATCTCATTCTATACCACTTGTATCATTTTCATATATTTCTTCTATAGTTTTTCATTTTCAATTTTCTTTTTTTAATTCTTTAACTGAAATCTTGAAGTAATTATATAAATTTCAATAATACATAATTCAATAACCAAAAGATTCATTTAATATAGATCAAGTTGAAAGTGAAATAAAAGGTGATTTGATTTGAAAATCAAATTTTATATCTTTTATTTTTTCTTTATTAAAAGACATTGAAGAAATTAACTTATCAAAATTTAATTTTACTTTTAAATCTTTATCTGATTTATTAAAAACTGGTTTAGTTATAGTAAAATAAATAATATTATTGTCTCAAATTCTAGCTATATATTTATCAGTTTTTTCTGTTACTTTTTGATTTGTTTTAAATATATCAACAACAAAATAAAAATCTATTCCTCAGATTTTTTTCAAATTCAATTTTTGGGTTACTTTATCATAAAAATTTATTCTTTCTAAATAATACAAAAATTCGTTTTCATCTTTCATATTTGGAATTTTTTCTAATGAAAGTTCTAGATTTCTTATCAAATATTCATCTTTTTTATTAGGTATTAGTATAATATTTTTATCTTTAATATATTTTTTTACTTCATAATCATTAGAAAAAGAAAAATTAATAAACAAATCATTTATTTTATAATCAGTATTAACGTTATTAAGTAATTTTTTATTTTCTATAAAATTTGCTAATTCCTGGCTTGGAGTATTTTTAATTATATTACTATCAATAAAAGATTTTAACCCATCAACTTTAATATAACTATCCCGATTATTTATAGGTTCTCAAGATAAAGATTTTTGTATTCAAATAATTTTTCATTCTTTACTTAATAATGTTTTTCAAAAAATACCATCTGAAAACCAAATATCTGTTTTTATATATTCATTGTCACTATATTTTAAAATATCTGTTACCAATGATTTAACTTTAGTAATTGAAGTTGTTAAATTATATCAAAAAATATAAACTTCATTATTTATTTTAGATTTATAATTGTAATCTAGTTCTAAAAAAGATAATTTTGCAAAATCTACATCATTTCCGAAAATATCTTTATTGTCTATTTTTAAAATAGTTACTCATAAACTATTACTTTGTTCAATTAATGTAGCTGTATAATTACAATCTGTTTTATTATTAATTTCATTTACTAAACATATATTTACATAATCTATATTTTCTCATATTGAATTACTACTTGTTAATATGTATCCATCTTTATTAATAATTGAAGCACTTCATAAAGATAATTTTTCTATATATTTTCAAAATATATCTTTATATGTTATAATTTTTACTATAGGTGATGTTTTTTCTTCATTTGCATACAAATTATTAAAGAAATTTATTCCTATAATTAAAAGTAATAAAAGTATGTTTTTTTTCATAAAATTTTATTTAAATATACATATTTACAATGTCAAATATAATTCTTAGGTTTTTTTGAATTTTTATGATAGAATTATATAGAATATACAAATAAAAACAATCCAAAATGAATAAATTATTTTATATCCTTGTAATATCTTTACTAACAGCTCCAACAGCTTTTGCTAAACTTATTTGATCACAATCACAAGCAAGTGTAATCAAAACAGTTGAAAATAAGCCCTCATCTGTTTCTAGTATTTATGATTTTTTTTCAAATTTATTTTGGTCTATATTTTATATTGTAATAATTATTATATGATTAATAATTATTGTAAAAATAATAAGACTTTTATTTGAAATTTATTATTCTAAAAATCTAATTTACCTAAAGATAACTCTTCCAAGAAATGATAGTAAATTAGACAAAGAACATGAAACTAAAAAAGATTTTAAAGAAAAGATATGAATAATGTCTATTTTTTACAAATCTGTTCATAAACTCAGTGATGTCTGATTTAGAGAATCAATAATAAATTATTTATTCAGATATGCAAAAATATCACTTGAGCTAGTTTATGAGAAATGAGAAGTTTCTTTCTTTATGGTTACATATAAAAACTTTTTTAATCTTGTATCTCAAGCAATTACCTCTATTTATACAGATGCTGAAGTAAAAATAGTAGACAAAAATAAAGAATATATAAATCTAAGAGAAAAATGATATAATTTAAGATGTGTTTCCCTGCAAAAAGAAAATGATGATGTATTTCCTATAAAGTCTTATAAATACCTTGAAAATGACCCTTTAAACAATTTTACCAATGTTTTTGGGTGACTCTGAGTAGATGACAAAGCAATCTTTCAAATAGTTATAAAACCAGTTTGATCAAAATGGAATGAAAAAGCAAAAAAAGCAGCTGGACTTGTATCTAAATGACAATACAATAAAAAGAAAAAATTTGCTTATGCAGATTTTTTATGGAATCCTATAGTTGCTATAATAGAATGACCTGAAGATATGGTAAAAGATTCAAAAAATGCTCCTTGAGCAAGTTCGTGAGATTCTTATAAAATATTTAATCAGGCAGAAACAGAAAGTCAAAAAGTAATGTGAGAAGCTGCTAGTCAACCTTCTTTTGAAGCATCAATAAGAATAATTATAAGTAGTAATTCAAAAGATGTAAGTATAGATTGAACTCATGCAATTGTATGAGCTGCTTCAATTTTTACAGATGAATATAATAATTCTCTTGATAATCCTCAAGTAAGAGAAGACTGACTTAGTTTTATTTTTACACCAGCCATATATTTTTGATTTAAATACAAATTAGTTTGATTTTTTCAAAATATATCTACTTTTTCTACAGATGAAATATCTACAATGTACCATTTTCCTGATATAAATTATAATAAATCACCATTAATAAAATGGTTAGATTATAAAAAATTAGCTCCTCCTCATAATTTAAAAGTACCTAATGAACCTACAATACTAGAAGAAAAAGATGCTTTATGATGAAAAAAATTATTACAAAAAACTCTTTGATGATTTCCTGTATTTAAAGATGCTGTTTTAATGTGATGGAATGAATATAGAAACAAAAAAACTCCTGTGTATTTTAGTAAAAAAGATAGATGAAGACATCATTATATAATTTGAAAATCTTGAGGTTGAAAATCAGTTTTTATTAATTATATAGCTAGACAAGATATACGGAATTGAGATTGAGTTTGTGTTATAGATCCTCACTGAGATTTGGTTGAAGATATATTAAAATATATTCCTAAAGAAAGAGCAAAAGATGTAATAGTTTTTGATCCTGGTGATGATGAAAGACCTATGTGATTAAATATACTTGATATAATAGCTACAACTCCTGAAGCCAGATCAAGAGAAATGGATAGAGCAGCACTAGACGCTACTGAAATATTTATTAAAATATTTGGTGATGAAGTATTTTGACCTCGTATTCAACATTATTTTCGTAATTGAGCATTGACTTTGATGGAAGATGAAGAAGAATGATGAACTTTGATTGATGTACCGAGACTTTTTGTAGATGATGCTTTTATGAAATACAAAGTGAGTAAAGTAAAAAATCCTGTGGTAAAATCTTTTTGGGAACATGAATATGCAAGTACATGAGATAGAGAAAAACAAGAAATGATTCCATATTTTTCTGCTAAATTTGGTCCTTTTATAACAAATACTACTATTAGAAACATAATTGGACAAACTAAATCAGCTTTTAATCTAAGAGAAGTTATGGATCAGAAAAAAATCTTGTTAGTTAATCTTTCAAAAGGTAAAATCTGAGCATTAAATGCACAACTTTTATGATTAATTTTTGTATCTAAAATAAATATGGCAGCTATGAGTAGAGCTGATATGCCTGAAAATGAAAGAAAAGATTTCTTTTTATATGTTGATGAATTTCAAAACTTTGCAACAGATACTTTTTGAGAGATATTATCAGAAGCTAGAAAATACCGTTTGGCTTTAATAATGGCTCATCAATTTATAGCCCAAATATGATGAAGTTGAGATAAGCAGGGGAAATGATGAAAACCTGCAATTAAAGATGCAGTATTTTGAAATGTGTGAACTATAATGAGTTTCAAAGTCTGAGCTGAAGATGCTGAATATCTAGAAAAAGAATATGCACCACTTTTATCACAACAAGATATAATTTGAATTGCAAATTATACAACTTATTGTAAATTAAATATAGATAATGCATCAAGTCGTCCTTTTGATTTTAAAACTATTTGGGATGAGGGAAATAAAAATGAAAAAGTTGCTGAAATCATAAAAGAGTATTCTAGAAAAAAATTTGGTAGAAAAAAGAAATTTGTAGATATGGAAATTGAGGCTCGTTTATGAATTACTGCAATTGATAATGATGCTCCTTCAAAAAATGAAGAAGCACAAATACAAGCAAATTGAGAAGAGCTAAATACAGTATCAACTCAATAACTAATAATTATTAATTATTAATACTATGTTAAAAAAAATCTTTATATATATTATAATTTTATTATTCTCTTCGAGTTTATTTTTAGGTATAGTATCTGCAGAAACTTCAAGTTTAGATTCTAAAGTTCAAATGGATTCTGTTAGTAATTGAAAAACAAATGATCGTTTAGATATATTTGACGGAGTTTCTCAACTTTTGAATCCAGGCTCAATATCTTGAGCTGATTGATTAAAAAATACTATTGTATTGATAGCTAAAGATGTAAAAAATATTTTTTATGCAGTTGCTATAATTTATTTTTTAATAATTACTATTAAGCTTTTGTTTTCCAGTAATTCAGAAGAATGATTTGAAAATTACAAAAAATGATTAATTCGGATAACTCTATGAATTTTTGTTATGCAAATATCATATTCTTTTGTTCTTAGTGTATTTGATAAATGATCATCGTGATTTGCTTCAAGTTTAATTAGTACTATTTTTATCCCTATTATACATTTACTTGAAACATTAGCATCTATATTTTTTATACTTATTGCTATTTATAGTTTCATAAGACTTTTATCAGCTAATTGAGAAAAAGAAAAACAAAAAAAATGAATAGACTCAATTATTTATGCAACTATATGAATATTTTTAGTTATTTTTTCTAGTAAAATAATTACTAGTATTTATTGAACATATAATATAGATCCATCATGATTAACTTCAATTGAAAAAGAAAGTAGTTTTTCATGATTTGCTACTATGTTTATAAAATTTATAAATTGGATAAATTGATTTGTTGCTATCATAACTTTGATTATGATTATGTACGCTTGAGTAAATATAATTTTTGCTGACTGAGATGAAGAAAAATTAAAAAAATGAAGAACAACAATAGTATATGCTTTTATATGAATTTTCATACTCGTTACAAGTTACTTAATTCTTACTTTTTTTATATGACCTGATTGAAATAAAATATAAAAACAAAGTAATTTTTAATTTTTTATATAAAACCTATGTTAAAATTTTTCTGAAAAACTTTATTATTATTATCTATACTTTTTAGTCTATATTTTTCAACTTTTATTAATTGTTCATATGCTTGAGTAATTAATATTAACTGAGGAGATATAGAAGATGTTTCCATAGATCCAATAGGATGAGGGTTAATAAGTTGAATAAATACTTCATGATTTTCAATATATTCAAGTATAAAAACTATACTATTATGAGTTTTTATATTTTATATGGTATATGCATGAGCTAAAATGATTATGTCTATGTGAACTGATGAAGAAAAGATAAAATCTGCAAAAAGACAAATTTGGTATTCTATAATTTGAATAATTTTTATAAGTATGCCATGAACTATATATGAAGCTTTTTTTAATAGTTCAGAGAAAAGTGTATCGTATACTACTAATTGGTCAGAAAGTTGAATCTGAACAATAGTATGATCATGATTTATGGGTTTTTTAAAATATATTGTATCACTTTTAGAAATCTTGATATTTTTTGTTGCTTTATTTATATTTATGTATACTTGAATAAAATTAATCTTATGATGAAAAGATTCTAAAGTTGTTTGAGAGGCAAAATTGAAAATATTATATTCTATAATAGCATTGGTATTAGTATGATTTATTGAAGTATGGAGATGATTTGCATTTAGTTGAAATATGAAACTCTGAGCTGGTATTTTTGCTAACATTGCTGATTTATTGCTTTTTATTGCCCCTTTAATTGGTTTATTTTTCTTAACTTTAGCTTGATATTATTATATAACTTCAGGTGGGGATAAAGAAAAAGTAAAAAAAGCAAAAGATATAATTATCTATATATTATTAGGAACTTTGATATTTTTAGCTTCTTATACTATCTTACTTGAGATAAATACATTTATTGTTTAATTAATCATATATGAAATTTTTTTTAAAAATCTTATTATTTATATTTATTACTTTTTTATTTTTATTAGATTTTACTTATGCTTCTGAATGGATTGAAGTAAAAGTTTCTATGGATTTAAGTCCTATGTGATTACATTGTGCAGCAGAAAATCCTACTAAAGATACAGGAGTATTTATATGTCATATTCAAACCTGATTTGCTTCAATTTCAGATGTTCTATGACAAATTATTAAATATTTTACTTTTATTACATGATTGGCTTGAGTTTTATTTATTATTTATAATTGAATTATGCTTAGTATGGCGTGACTGAATGATTGATTAAAAGCAAAGGCAAAGGAAAATATACAAAAAACTATTCTTTGATTAATCTTGTTACTTTTATCTTGATTATTTTTAAATTTTATTGCTCCTTGGGTTTATATTTAAGAAATCTATATTCCTATAGTTGAAATAAGTTTAATTACACTAAATGATAATATAATAATAACTATTCATATAATAGCATAAACAAAAGTTTTCCATGCTTTTTTAAACTGTGCTTCATCTCAAGATGATGTAATAAAAAGATATCATACATATATAAAAACACCTATAAGTATAATTGCTAAAACTCAAAAAATATGTTCAATAATTCATGAAAAAATATTATCTAATAAATCAAATCAACCAGATCATCAAACACTTATTATACTATCTGTATTAGGATCAATATCATTTTCACTAAATGCAAAAATATTAATAAACATAAGTTTATTTATAATTAATAAGAATAATATCTTTAGTGATGTTAATTTTTTTTGCATATATTTTAAATTTATATATTAATTTGTGCTTCATTTATAAGATTTATCAAAAAATATCAAGAAATAGATATAAATACAGCTACTATAGACCAGATAATCCATTTTCTGGCTTTTTTTGCTTTTTCTTCCTCTCATCATGAAAATATATACATAAATCAAGCTGCTATTAATGCTATTACAGCAACTACAGCAACATATTTTATAAGTTCAGCAACTAGTGTTTTTATAAAACTTAAAGCATTTGTACTATCCGCTGTATCACATCAAGGAAGTCATTCGCATTCTATATATGGATCTGCTCACAAAACAGTATTTACTTTTAAGTTTATTAAAATAAAAAATAATATAATTTTTTTCATAAATAAAAAATTTTTAATAATAAAAAATTAATTGTACAATATATATCTAACAAGATTCATTATATAATATGAACTAAGAGCTATAAATAAAGCTAGAAAACCAGTATATATCATATTTCTTCATTTTTTTAAAAACTCTTCATTTCAATTATAAATAATCATATATCAAGCTCATACAGAAACTACAAATAAAGCTATAACTCATATTGAAACCATAAGTATTTCTATTATTTGGATTAATAGATTATTGGTTTTAGACTCTAATGTAGTTCATGGAATATTATCAGGTCAGATATTTCATATAATTCCTCATACATCTATAGTAAAAGTATCTTTTGCAAAATTATCAGATCAATATACTTTTACAAAAAAAATATTTATTAATATAAGAAACATCACAAAGAACTTTACAATTATTTTATTAATCATATTTTTTAAATTAAAAACCTCACATTTCATAATCAAAGTAACCTGTCTTTGAATTAAATTTATATATTATTCAATAATCCTTATATTGTTGAAAATCTTTTGGCATATAATCAATATATCATTTATCAAATAATTCTTTTGAATCACTAGCTTGTTTTCAAGTATATTTAAAGTATTTTTTATTAGCCTCATCTAAATAATATAAATTTATTTCTCTAACTGATTTATTTACATAATTATGACAAGAATTACTATCTAAAAATTCTTTTTCATTTTTCTCATCAAATTTTCAAAAAACTGTAATTAATGACTTTTCAAGTTCTTTTATTATACCTCAATTAATACCTTTAATTTGTCCTATCGCTTGAACTAATGTTAAACAATTTTTATCTTCTGTTTTTTTATCATCTGCAACACTACGAGCCAATGTTAAAAACATAAATATAGCTTTTTCTCTGTCTCATCACTTTCATTGCATAATTGCTGCAAGGATTTTTGATCATTCCAAACTATCCTTGTTTGCACTAGAAACTTTATAATAAAAAGCTGCATTTATAGGATCATTATTATAAAAATAATAGATATAAGCTAAGTAAAAAGGTATTTTGTAAGATTGACATGGATTTTCAAATTCTTTGTTTTTCCAGATTTTTGATAAATCATACTCATTTTTTATTAACTCTACTTTTTCTTTATTACAAAAAACTGCAACTCACTTTAATCATATATTTATAGCTTCATCTATATGTTTTTGTTGTTCAGTATTGTCTAGTTTTTCATATCTATAATTATAATCAGGTAATAATAATTGTCATATTATATAAGGATGTTCAAAATATGGATTTAGATTATTTACTAAATCAATTATCTTATAAAGATATTTTTTATATTCTGCAGCTAAAACATTTCATCCTATATATTGTATTGTTTTTAACCGATAAAAATCAGCTCTTAGATTTTTAAATCAAAAGCTTGTTATTTTAGCAACCTCATTTGTAGGAAGGTTTTCAGGATGATTTACATAACTATCTTGAATTTGTTTTTGTTTAGTATAATTTAAGTCATTTATCTTATAAAATAAAAACAAAACAAAAATTAAAGATAATATGAATAATATTTTTTTTATTGTTTTTTTCTGTCTCATCATATAAAAATTATAAATTAACAAATTAATCGTACATCTGTTAATCTAGGGAATAGTACATTTTATTATTTTTTCTATACTCTATAATTATCTATTATATATCAATTCAATCTAAATCTATCGTCATTTTATTATTTTTTTTGCATATAAATAATCTCCTGTCTTTTCATTCTCATTCACTTTTCGTATAAATATCTGATTTTAAATCTGATACATAAGAATGTATCTTTTTTCTCTCATATGCTGAAAAAAAGGGTAATCTAAAATCTTTATTAGTTTCTTTTACGTAATCTATCTTATTTTTAATATAATTAATTAATTTATCATCTTTTGATTTTAAATAATCATTTACTTCTACATGAATAATTATATTTTCTTCAGCTTTTCTATTTATCAATATTTTTAATATATTTTTTATATCATCTAAATTTTTTCATCTAGTTCATATAATTAGAGAAGAATCAGTTGTTTCTAATTTAATATAATAAATATTTTCTAATTCTTTTTTTACATCTAAATTAGAAAAATCTACAAGCATTTTAGAGAAAAACTCCTCTACAATATTTTTTATTATATCTTCCACCATTATTAATTTAATATATAAATTTTTTCTGACTTATAGATTAATAAAAAAATTTTTTTTTACAAGTTTTTATATTTTTTTTGACAAAAAAGCAAAAAACCTTATTATTTGGGAAAATTTTATTATATCTTATAAATTACTTTAATGGTAGAAAAAATAGTTGATGATTATTATTTAAATATAGACAAGACTGATTCTTCTGAAAAATCAGTTTCTGTGAAGAAAAAATTGAAATTTGTTACAAAAAAATGAGAAATAAAGGAAAATGTAATTTCTGATGATGAACAAATTTCTAATGAAAATATTCAAGAAAAAGAAGAAATAATACTTGAGTCTTCTACTCCAAAAAAAGAAGTTTTTTCAACACCTAAAAAAACATCTAGAACAGTTATTGATTTTCCTAGTAAACCGATTGAAACAAAAATAGAAAATACAGAAGAAAAAAAAGTATTTAAATTTAGAAAAATAGAACCAAAAAAAGAAGAACAAGTTTCTCAAAATACTGAAAAAAGAACAACTCAATTTAATAAAATAGAAAAAACAAATACTGATCAAACAGCTCCAGTAAAAAGATGGGATGTTAAAGAAACTTCCCTTATTGACAATAAAAATAATTTTAAAAAAAGTAAAGATAAAAAACCATATGATAGTAACTTTTTCGAAAAGAGAAAAAGTACTCTTAGAAGAAATGATTTTAGAAAAAATTCAAAATTTAATGCAGATGGAACTGAAAAAGAAATAGTTTTTACAAGGTCAAAAATCAGTCAAAAGAAAAAAGAAGAGAAAAATATAGATGACATTTCTCAAAATCTTACATCTCGTACTTGAGAAGATGTTATAATATGAGAAGTATTAACTCTAAAAGAATTATCAGAAAAAATATGAATTCCTTTTTCTAAACTAATAGCAGAGTTTATGAAAAATGGTATGATGGTTAACATAAATAGTAAGATTGATTTTGATTCTGCTAATATAGTTGCTGAGATTTTTTGAGTTAAATTAATAAAAGATAATTCCTCTTGAATGAATATTGCGGATATTGTGTCTTGAGATATATCAAATATGCTTTCAGAAGAAGATCCTTTAAACTTAGTTAAAAGACCTCCTATTATAAGTATAATGTGACATGTTGATCATGGTAAAACATCACTATTAGATCATATAAGAAATACAAAAGTTGCTTTTTGAGAAGCTGGATGAATTACTCAAAGTATATGAGCTTACCAAGTTGAACATAATTGAGAAAAAATAACATTTTTAGACACTCCTGGACATGAAGCATTTACAGTTATGAGAGCAAGATGAGCTAGATCAACAGATATAGCTGTACTTGTAGTTGCTGCTGATGAATGAGTAAAACCGCAAACAGTTGAAAGTATAAATCATGCAAAAGAAGCTTGAATTCCTGTTATTGTAGCTATAAATAAAATGGATAAAGAATGAGCAAATCCAGATAATGTAAAAGCTTGATTATCTGAAAATTGACTTATTCCTGAAGATTGGGGATGAGATGTTCCTATGATTCCTGTTTCAGCAAAAACTTGATTTTGAATAGATGATTTACTATGAGTTATTTTACTTGTTGCTGAAATGCAAGAATTAAAAGCAAATCCGAATAGAAATGCTGTAGCTACAGTTATAGAATCACACTTAGATTTAAAATTATGACCAATTGCAACTGTTGTAATCAATACTTGAACAATAAATAAATGAGACAGTATCTTATGTAAAGATTCTTATTGAAAAGTAAAAATATTGAAAGATTATACTTTTAAATGAGTAAAAAGTGCTGTTCCTTGAGATCCTATTATGATTATATGACTTGATAAAGTTGTAGAATGATGAGATATAGTACAAGTTATTTCTGATATAGAAAAAGCTAAACAAATGGCAAATGAATATACTAGTATCATGCAGGCAAGAAAATCAAAAGCGCTAACAGGTATAGATTTAATAATGTTTAAAATAAAATCAGGAAATCTTAAACAATTGAAAATATTAATAAAAGCTGATACTAATTGAAGTCTTGAAGCAATGAAATCATCTTTATTAAAATTATCTACTGAAGAAACTTCTGTTTTAATAATACATTCATGAGTTTGAAATATAAGTGAAAGTGATATATTGATGTGTCAATGAAGTGAAGCTATTCTTGTTTGATTTTGAGTTTCTTTACTTCCAACCGCAAAATCAGTCCTAGAAAAAACAAAAATTGAGTTTATAAATAGTAAAATAATCTATCATATTACTGAAAAAATTGAAAAAATTATAACTTGAATGCTTGATCCAAAAGAAATTGAGACTATTTTATGAAAAGCAACTGTTTGATGAATTTTCTACACATCAAAAGAATTTAGAATTCTATGATTAAAATTAAAAAAAGATAATAATATAGAAAATTGAGCTAAAATAAGAGTATTAAGATGAGATAAAATGGTATGAAAATGAGAAATTAAATCATTGAAATTATGAGTTGAAGAAATGAAGCAACTTGAATGACCTGTTGAATGTGGTATAAAATTTGTATGAAATACGCCTATTGAAATGTGAGATATATTTGAATTATATAAAATAGAATATAAATAATTTATATTCTTAATATTTAACACTTAATAATATATAATTATGACTTCAATATTAGATACTTTAGATATACTTAAAACATTATCTCAACAAGACAGAGATAGCTTAGCTATTTTTTGCCAAGAAAGATCTATTCAAAAATGAGATACTTTATTTTCTGAATGAGATGAATGAAATGCTATGTATTTTTTAATAACATGAAAAATAGATATATTAAAAAATATTAATTGAGAAGATATAAGATTATGACAAGTTGTTGCTGAAGAGGTATTATGAGAAATGGCTTTATTTAACGATATTAATAATAGAAGAATGGCTACAGCAATAGCAAGTGAGAATAGTAATTTAATTGTTATTCTAGATTTTTCTATGAATGAATTAAAATTAAAACATCCTCAAGTTATAGAAAAAATAAAACAAATTATTGAATACAGAAACTCTCAAAATACTAAATATAATATAATTTAAAAATCATAAAAAAAACAGAAATTTTAAAATTTCTGTTTTTTTTTATTAATTACTAAACATCTTTTTTACAAATCTTTCATCATTTTTCCATTTTTCTTTTGTTTTTACTCTTAAACTTAAAAATACTTTTTTTTCAAAAATCTTTTCTAAATCAATTCTAGCCTCTTTTCAAATAGTAGTAATTAAACTTCATGCTTTTCATATTATAATAAATCTCTGACTATCAGTTTCTGTATAGATATAAGCAATTATATTTATTATATCTTCTTTATCTTCTATTTCTTCGACTGATACATATATACTATGAGGAATTTCTTCATTAGTATGTACAAAAACTTTTTCTCTTATTATTTCACTTGATCTAAAAAACATATCTTGAGAAGTATAATAATCATCTCAAAACAACATAAACCCCTTTTTTAAATAGATTTTAATTTTTTCTATTAATTCAGTAAATCATATTTTACTTATTGATGAAATCTTAAAAGTATTTTCACTTATAGGAATATTAATTTTAGCTTTTAAATCAATTTTTGTATATACTTTGATAACGGGTATTTTAATATTTTGTAATAAGGATTTTATATAATTCTCTTCTTCTCATCATTCTCTAGTTGTATCTATAAAATAAAGTATTACTGCTGCCTCGCTTATAGAATTTATAGCTTGATTATTTATCTCCATATTAAAAATTTTAGGAGAATTATGTATTCAAGGAGTATCAAAAAAAATTATCTGACTATCACTGTCATTATAAATTGCTAAAATTCTTTTTCTTGTTGTTTGAGGAACATTTGTTGTTATAGAAACCTTTTTTCAAATTAGAGCATTTATAAAAGTAGATTTTCAAGTATTAGGTCTTCCTATAATCGCTACATATCATACTTTTTTTTCTTTTAAATCAGATGTATTTGATAGTATTTCTTGTAAATTAAGTTCTTTCATATTTTTAAATAATTATTAATTAACTTTTTAAGTATAAATACTTTTTTGATAATACTAAATTTTTTTATTATTTAAGTTTTATATATTCAGACTGTTTTCATATGTAAATTCAAGAATCTATAATTATATAAGAAGAAAGAACTTTTATT
The DNA here is from genome assembly GCA_002412935.1 of Patescibacteria group bacterium UBA5194. Taxonomy (GTDB): domain Bacteria; phylum Patescibacteriota; class Gracilibacteria; order BD1-5; family UBA6164; genus Altimarinus. The sequence continues at coordinate 24,737 of DHWA01000041.1, forward strand.
TCCTTTGGATAAAAGTCATTTATAGGACTTAAATAGATAGATTTTGATGTAGTTCTATTAATTCAAGTTATTTTATAATTTAAAACTCAAATTCAATTATTTTTTACAAAAATAGCATAATCACTGTTTTGAAAATCAAAATTGTATATATTAGCTGATAATATGTTTGTATTTAAATATAAAATAGTTCAATTTTTTTCTATATATCAACTTCAGGCACTTATACTTCATTCAAATGATTCAATAATAGATAATTCTTTATTTTGAGTATATTTTGCTTTATCAAATTTTACAACTTTTACTGTACTATTTTTATCAATATTAAGGTATAAACTACCAGAATTTACATTTCATATATTTATATAGGAATTATTTACATTATTAGAATTATTTGCGATATATTGATTTGTTTTTTCATTATTCCAAAAAATATTGTCTAAAGTTAAATTATTTTTAACATATCATACTATAGTTGTTCTTCATATATCATCATTGTCTTTAATGTTACTAGATATATTATAGGTAGCTATGTAGTTATCATCATTGAAATTGTCATCTATTCAGTCAGTTTTTTTGTATGAGGTATAAGGTATTGTAATTAATGTTCAAGAATCATAAGATGGAAAAGTTCAATATAATTTATCTGATAAATTATCTGTTAAAGTTATATTATCATTTCACCATTTTGCTTTATCAAAAGATGTAAAACCGGTATTAGAAAGTATATTAAGTAAAAGTCAGTTATAACTTCAAGAACAAACATAGATTGTTCAAGAATTTCCCCAAGTAGTTGTTATTCAACCAGAAAAAATAGTTTTTCAGCTCATTGTTATATTGTCAGGACATGATATATTATCAATAAATCACGATCAATCGGAGTTTACTAACTTATCATAAGCTGCTATTATAGCTCATTTTTCTTTAATTTTTTTTGAAAACTCACTTTTTATTGTTTGATAATTAAGTGTATTTTCAAGTTTCACAGAATTATTTAATACTATTATAGATAACATCATAACTATAGATATCAAAACTACCACATATATCAAAACAGTTGCTTTTTTATTATTAAGCATAATTTTTTTTAAAATGTAAAATTCAATTTAAATAATTCATAATTTGATTTAGGTATATCTGACCATAATTTTCAATTATACTCAGGATTATAACTGATAGGTAATTCTAAATCAACTAAAAATATACTTCAAGAATTAAAAAAATCAGCTTGAAATGTTTTTGCTGGAGCATTAAAAATACTTGCTTTGTCAAAAGAAATATTAAACACTTCAGAAGGAGTTGTTTGAATATTTGTTAATTCTGAGAGACTTAATAATTTATATCAAAAAACTTTATTAGAATAGATTTCAAATAAGCTTCAACTTTCTAATTTCATAATGTCTTGATCTATAATTCAAAAAACGATTCATTTATCATTATGTATATTTTTTATTAAGACAACATCACTTCAGCTTCATACAAGATTATTAATTATGATACTTCATGATGTAAATTCATTTCTATAATTTCAAATAACATCATAAATAGTATAAAAGTTTGGTAATACTTCAGCTTTTTTATTTGAAACCACTAAATTATCTATAGAATCAACAACAAAAGAAAAAATAATTATAAAGATAATAATTGATATTGTTACTGAAATAAGTAGCTCCACAAAAGTCAATCCTTTTTTATTTAAAATTTCCATTATTTAATTTTTTTATTATAATAACTCCATTATATATAAAAAAAATAAAATTCAAATGATACCAAATAAAAAGGCAGAAAGTCTAGCTTGAATCCTTATATGAATAATGTTATTAACATTTGTTATATTTGGTCTTTATAATTTGATTTTATATAGTGTTGATACAAATTTAAATTTTGAAGAAAGTACAATAAAGTGATTTCTAGAAGATAATGCTTTAAGTGTATTATATAAGATTAATACAGATGGTATAAATGAATGATCTGGATTTTATATATATAAAGATAATTTTTCTAAAACTTTTAAAATATTTACAGGAGCTAATAATATTAATTATAAATATATTAATGAATATTGAGAAAAAGTTAGTACTGGTACATATGAATGAAATATATACCAAAGAGAAGCTAGAATAGAAAAAATAGATACAGTTACAAATAGTAAGATTTATAGTGTGTTAATTGAAAAATATTATAAAAAATAATTTAAAATATATGCAAGATAAAATAGAACAAAAATCTAAACAATATAAATCAAATTCCAATAAAGGTTTTACTTTTATTGAATTAATTATATCAATGTCTATAATTGCAATATTATCAATTTTATGATTTATATCTTATTCAAAAAATCTTGAAGATTCTCGTGATTCTCAAAGAAAATCTGATTTATCTCTTGTAAGTAATGCTTTAGAATCATTTAAATTAAAAAGATGAAGTTATCCGATACCTTGAAACAATTATAATATAACAAATAATTGATATATTGTTGCTCTTCAATGAAAACTTGATGAAAATATAATTTTATCAACAATAGATAAAATTCCTAAGGATCCTTTTATAAATATTCCTTATGTTTATTCTGTAACTAAAAATAATAAGGAATTCCAATTATCTGCAACTTTAGAAAATAATTGAGTTAGAAAGGCTTTATTGGTATGAGACTATAAAGTAGTTTCAAAAAATATATTACCTACAATAACTTTAGCTTTATATTGAAGTGGGAATATAGAAATTGCCAATTGAATTTGATCAGGTTCAGAAAATAGAACAAAATTTGTTTTTAATAATTGAATTCATAATTTACCTTATACTTTTTTGGATTCATTTTTACCTTATTCAGATGGTACATCATTTACATGACTTATAGATGATATAACTATAGAATTTACACAAAATAATGATTATAAAAATTGTAATGAAATAATTAATGCAGAAAAAAATATTTGAACTGGTGAATATCAAGTTAATAATTTTGGTAGTTTAGAAAATATAACTTGCTTTTCATCACTTATTCCAAAAAATTGTAAAGAAATAAAAAAATCTAATCCTTCTGCATTAAGTTGAATTTATAATATAATGCCAGAATGAGTTTCTAGAACATTTTCAGGTTATTGTGATATGAGTACAGCATCATGATGATGGACTTTAGTAGCAAAAGCTTGAAGTACTTTTAATTATACAATAGGTCATTGTAGTTTTATGGATCCTCCAACTAGTACAATAAAAGAAAGCTCTTTTATATATTGGGCTTGCGATTTAAATCAAACTGAGATTTTATTTAGTACTCCATCTTGATGGGTTGTTTGAACAAATAAAGATAAAGAAGATTGTTCTATAAATACAACAAGAAATAATAATAATACTTGTTCTTGGACTGGATCTTGAGAAACTTTTAAGATTATGGAAAAGTGATGATGTATGAGTTCTATTTCACCAATAAATTGATGGCTTTGGTGGAAATGATGAAATTGGGAAACCACTGTTACAAAAAATTTATCATGATTATCTACTGTTTTTAGTTGAGCTTGCAATAATGCTTCTTGAGAAGCTGACACAAGTTATTGTAGTTTATTTGATATCTATGATGTAATTTGAAATGGGATATGACAATGATGGGGATATAGAAATGCAAATTGTTTAGGATGATATACAAGTTCATTAATTTCTTCTGAGCAACATTTAATTTTTGTAAGGTAAATTTTTAATTTGTAATTTGTAAAAAATCGTTAAAATTATTTTTAATTTATTAGAAAACATTAAACTATGAAAAGTATAAAAAAGAATACAGAATATAGAATACAGAATACAAGAAATAATAAGCTCCTACGGCCTACATTCTGTATTCTACATTCTAATAACAAAGGTTTTACTTTTGTTGAATTAGTTGTTTCTATAACAATAATATCTATTTTATCTGTTTTAGGATTTGTCTCTTATTCTAAAAATTTAGAAGATGCTCGTGATAGTCAGAGAAAATCTGAATTATCTTGAGTTGCAGCTTGATTAAAACAACATAAAATAAAAAGATTAGAATATCCAACTCCTTGAAATAATTTTAATATAACAAATAATTGATATATAGTTGCACTTCAATGAAAGCTTGATGAAAATATAATAATATCCACAATAGACAAAATTCCTTTAGATCCATTTGTAGCATTACCTTATACATTCTCAATATCAAAAAATAAACAAGAATTTCAATTAGCTGCGACATTGGAGAATAATTGAATAAATAAATCTTTTCTTTTATGAGATTATAAATCAGTATCAAGAAATATTCTTCCAACAATTATTTTAGCAATTTCTTCATCTACAGATGTTGAAATAAATACTTTAGTATGATCTGGTGCTGAAAATAGAACTAAATTTATTTTTGATGGCTCTATTCATAATTTACCATATACATTTGATGATCCATTTTCTCCTTATTCAGATAGTACATCTTTTTCATGACTTATAGATGATTTAAATATCGTATGGTGGCAAAATAGTGATTATAGAAGTTGTATAGAGATATCAGATGATTTAAAATTTATAGGAACTTGAGAATATCAAATAAATAGTTGATGAACTTTAATTAATGCAAATTGTCCAAATTAAAAAAAAATTTGATTATTATTTTATTTTTAATATAATATGCTCGTTAAAAATTAATTATAAAAATTATGACAAATAGTGAACTAGTTAGAAAAATTCAAAGCGAATTTTTAAGAGAAACACCTCTTCCAGAACTAAAAACATGAATGGAAATTGAAGTTTCACAAATTTTGAGAGAATGATGAAAAGAAAGAACTCAAAAATTTAAATGAATTATTATAAAAACAGGATGAAAAAGTCCTTTAGAAAAAACTATAACTGTTAGAAGAAAAGTATGAGCTTTTTGAATAGAAAAAGTTTTTGCTGTTAATTCTCCGACTATAGGTGATATAGAGATTCTTAGAAGATTTAAAACAAGAAGAAAACATATTGGTTATATAAGAACTGCTATTTGAAAAAAAGCAAAACTTAAAGAAATTAAAAAATAAAAAAATAAGACTAATTTTCAAAATTAGTCTTATTTTTTTATTTTATTTTATTTTTGTAAAAATCATTTTTTTCATATAATTGGTTAATCAAAATGTTAAAGAATAATGTAATAAATAATAAATATCATCTGTCATTATCGGGCTTGACCCAATAATCTAGTATACAAACAATGTTTATATCACTGGATACAAGGAGTACACGAGTACGAGCATGACAATTATTCCTTAGCATTTCATATTTTAAAATTAACACTCTTTTATGCTTGCTTTTGAAAGTTTAGAAACAATAATTAATAAAATTAAAAACAAGGAGATTAAATCTTCTGAAGTTTTTGAATATTTTTTGAAAAGAATAGAAAAATATGATTCAAAAGTTGAGGCTTTTAATTTTGTAAATAAAAATTTTACTAAAAAAGATGATACTATTTTAGCTTGAATTCCTATTTGAGTTAAGGATTTGTTTTGTGAAAATTGAATTTTAACAACAGGAAGTTCAAATATGTTAGCAAATTTTATACCTTCATATGATGCAACTATAATAAAGAAATTAAATGATGCATGAATGAATTCAATTTGAAAAGTAAATATGGATGAGTTTGCTATGTGAGCAAGTTGAGAAAATTCAGCATTTAGAATTACAAAAAATCCTTGGGCACTTGATAGAATTCCATGAGGATCAAGTTCTTGATCTGCTGCAGCTGTTGCTGCTTGACTTTGTCCAGCTTCAATTTGAACAGATACATGATGAAGTCTAAGGTTTCCTTGAAGTATGTGTGGAGTTGTATGATTTAGACCAAGTTATTGAAGAAATTCAAGATTTTGAATATTTCCTATGGCATCAAGTTTAGATTGTCCTTGAACTATAACTAGAACTGTAAAAGATGCAGGATTAATGTATGATTTAATGAATTGAGAAGATGAATTAGATAACGCTTCTTTGGAATGAAAACAAAAAATTGATAAAAAAATTTGGGATAAAAAAGATTTAAAAGGAATGAAATTAGGAGTTCCAAAAGAATATTTTGAAGAATGACTTGATAAAAATGTGAGAGAAACTATAAATAAAGCAATTCTAGATTTAAAAGATATGTGAGCTGAAATAGTAGAAGTTAGTCTTCCAACTACAAAATACGCAATTGCAGCATATTATATAATAGTTCCTGCTGAAGTATCTACAAACTTAGCAAGACTAGATTGAGTGAGATATGGACATATTTCAGATTTATCTCATGAAAGTTTGGAAGAATTTTATATAAACAATAGATGAGAATGATTAGGTTTAGAACCAAAAAGAAGAAGTATACTATGAAGTTATGTATTGTCAGCATGATTTTATGATGCATATTTTACAAAAGCTGCTCAAGTAAGAACTTTGATAATACAAGATTTTGAAAAAGCTTTTGAAAAAGTAGATTTAATAATTTGTCCAGTAAGTCCAAGTGTAGCATGGAAAATATGAGAAAAGGTTGATGATCCTCTTAAAATGTATTTAGCTGATGTTTATACTTGTCCTGCAAGTTTAGCTGGTCTTCCATGAATGAGTGTTCCTTGTTGATTTGCAGAAAGTGAAGATTTAGAAAAAGTAAAATTACCAGTATGAATTCAAATTATAGGACCAAGTCTATGAGAAGAAAAGATATTTGAAATGGCTAATGTCTATGAACAAAAAACAAAATGGTTTGAGAAAATGATACCAGAGTGATTTTGAGAAGTGTAAAAAATAATTAATAAGACCGGTCTCTTTTAAAGGAGACCGGTCTTTATTAATTCGGGATTATGTTTTTTATTTTTTCTCCTCGTCTTTTTCTTCTTTCACTTTTTTTGAACAATAAGGACAAGTTTTCCAATTTAGTGAGATTTCTTTTTTACATGATTTACAATTAGTTTTTAGTTTTGTACTACATTCAGGACAGTATTTAAAATCACTTGATAATTTGTAATTACATTTTGGGCATATAGTTACTTCACAATTTCAATATTTATCTTTCATTATTGTTGAAAGTAAATCTAAATTATCATCTATTTCTCTATACATTTTTTCTAAATTTGTTCTTCCTGGTCTAATTAATAAGTATAAAAATACTCAAAAAGGAGTAAGAAAAACAACTATAAATAAAGATAATAGTTGTAATAATAAACTATTTGTTCTATTTGTAATGTCTTTTAAAACCCAAACGATTATAGAAATCCAGATTATAAAAAAATAGATTACTAATAATTTTATAAATAAATCGAAAGTAATAATATTGTAAAAATTTTTTAAAAATTCATCATAATTTTGCATAATTTATATATTTATTATTTTAAATTATTTTTTTTCCAGTTATCTATTTCTTTATGATTTCAGTTTAAAAGTACTTTTGGAACTTCAAGTCATTCGAAATTTCTTGGTCTAGTATAATGAGGAAATTCTTTTTTTCCATTTAATTTTTTAGAAAAACTTTCTTCCTCTAAAGAAAGCGGATTTCATAAAACTTCTGGAATAAATCTAGCAATAGAATCAATAAAAATCATATTTGCAAGTTCTCAACTTGTTAGTACATATTTTCAGATACTTATCTCATAATCCACATATAAATCTATAATTCTTTGATCAATTCATTCATAATGACCACAGATAATTATAAATTCATCTAGTTTTTTAGAAAAAGTTTCTACTTTTTTTTGATTCAATAATTTTCAAGATGGAGTCATATAAATAACAGGGATTTTTTTGCACACTTTATCAAATATATGATTTATAGCTTTACTTAAAGGTTCTGGACTAATTACTTGACCATGTGTACCAAAGGCTTTATCATCTACATGTTTGAATTTTTTATCTGAAAAGTCATTGAGTTTATAAAGAGATATATTTAATAGTCATTTTTCTCTAGCTTTTCAAATTATACTTGAATCTAAGTATGAAGTAAATGATTCTGGGAATATAGTTATTATGTGGATTTTCATTTATTTTAAATTAAAATTTAAGTATAATTTTTTATTATTTCTAAAAAATTATTAAGTGTATCTTCTTTTGTTTTTTTAGAAGTATCAATTATATAATCACAATGTTTTTTAGCATTTTCAAGTTCTTGAATTGCTGTTTTTTTTCTTTTGTCTAATTCATCTTTTGACATAAAAACTCATCTAGTTTTTATTCTAGCTTCTTGTACTTCAAAAGGAACTATTAGAAAAATTGTTTTATAATATTTTTTTAATTCTGGTTTATTATTTTCTAAAGATAGTAATCAATTCATTTCAATTTCTTTAATTACATTTTTTCATTTATTTACTCAGTTATCAATAACATCAATAAATTTTGTTCAATAATAATCTGGTAAACCATATGGTTGACCGAATTCTAAAAAATCTCAAGCTTCGATACTTTTTTTAAATTCTTCTCTTGTAATAAACCATGAATCAACTCAATTTACTTCAGTTTCTCTCATTTGCCTTGATCTATATGAAAGAGGAAAATAAAATCTGTTGTCATTTAAGTTTTTCAAATTTCTGATTAAAGTTCATTTTCAAGCTCATGAAAATCACATTATAAAGAAAATTTTTCAGGTCATTAATAGTTTTTAATTAATAGGTAGTGTCATTCCGGACTTGATCCAGAATCTATCAACTCATCTAAACTTATTTAATTCACTTAAGACATAAAAATGTTTAGTTTCTTAATTTAGCCTAATATGTTTTTCTATGCCAGAGATTCCGGGTCAAGCCCGGAATGACAAAGAAAACTATAATCAAACAATTTTCACTATTTTTTCGTATTTTTTCAGGATTATTTCTTGTGTAATTTTGTTTCACTCTTTTAGTTTTTTTTCTATAAGGGAATAATCATTTTCAAATGCTTTGTATCTAGTTCTTGGTTCTTTAAAGTATTCTAGAATTAGGTCTAAAAGTTCAAGTTTTGCGTGACCATATCAGTAGTTTCAAGCTTTGTATTTTGCTTTTATTTCGGCTTGTTTTTCTTTTGATGCAAATAATTTTATAAGTGCAAACACATTACAAGTATCTGGATTTTTAGGTAATTCTAGAGGAGTATCATCAGTAACAATAGACATTATTTTTTTCTTCATAGATTTTTCATCATCAAAAATTCCTATAAAATTATCATAACTTTTACTCATCTTTCTACCATCAATTCATGGAATAATTCATAAATTTGTGCTTATCTTTGCTTCAGGTAATTTGAAAATATCTGTATTGTAGGTTTTGTTGAAATTTGTAGCTATATCACGAGCAAATTCTATATGTTGCTTTTGGTCTTTTCATACAGGAACTAAATCTATATCAAAATTGATTATATCAGCAGCCATTAAAATAGGATAATTAAAAACCGCCATATTTATATCACTATTTTTGTTTTTGCTATCTTTAAATGCATGTGCTCTAAGCATCAAACTATAAGGAGTTACACTATTTAGAATCCGAGTTATGTCTGTATGTCTCTGAAGGCTAGATTGTTCAAAAACGATTATATCATCATTGTCTCACAAGAAAGAAAAGTATTCAAGTAATACTCTTTTTTTATTATTTTTTAAGGTTTCAGAGTTATGTACTGAAGTTAATGAATGTAAATCAGCGAGCATCAAAAAAGTAGTATTTCATTTTGAATTATCTATTATTGGTTTAACTGCTCAAAAATAATTTCAAATATGCATTCAATTACCTGTTGGTTTTACTCAAGTTAGGATTTTCATAGGAGCTAAGGATTAGGATTTATTATCAAGAATATCTTTTATTTTCATTTTATCTATAAAAAACAAGTTTCATCCTTGAGAAAGTATGTTGTGAATAAGTTTATCTCAATAATTTAATCTGTTATAAAAATCATCTTTTGTGATAATAGCATATTTGATTTTTTTATTGAAAAAAGTAATTCAAAGAAATTCATTGAATATTGTTTTATCAATTTCTCAAATCAAAAATATATCTAAGATAGTTTTTCAATTATCCGTCATTTTGTATTTTAGGCTTTCATTAGCTATGGCTAATTCTAGAGTTTTTTGACTTGTAAGGAATTTCTTAACCTTATCAATTGGATTGTAGGTTTTGATAAATATATCTTTAAACTCTCTGAAAAGTAGGAAATTTGTATTTAAAAAGAAGATCTTTTTTTTAGCTTCTTCTCTGAATTTTAAAAGTCATATTTCCGTTAAATTATCTAATTCTCTCTTTATAGAATTTATTTGTTCATCAAGTTCACGAGCAATAGCTCTCATATGAAATCAGTCGTTGTTTCATGATTCAAATTCAAGAAAAAATCTTTCAAGGATTTTTGAACGGCATTTTGAACCAAATAATTTGGAAATATCTAAATCTTTCATTACTTTTATTTTTTATGATAATTAATCTTATATACCATAATAAGAATAGTATGATAAAAATCAAGATTTTTAATAATTATTTTAATAAGTATTCTTTCCAAAAATTTATATCAGATATTTTTGCCCGTGTTTCTTTTACTAAATCTTTAAATTCATCAGATTCTTCTTTTGTGAATTCTACATTTACTATTTTGTATTCATCATTTTTTCACTCTACAAAATCAAGTCACATGGAAGTAATATCGTATTTTGAACTGAATTCTCTGTCTAGTTCACAAAGTAATTTGTAGAAAAGTAGTTGTCTACCATATTTTCACTCTTTAAATCATGGTTTTTTATTACTATCTTTGTCTGTTCACTTTATTTCACCTAGTCTTTTTATACTTCAAGTTTTGTAATCAATTATTGCTATGTGTTCCTTAAATAAGGCAAATTGTCATGAAGAAGACGGTGTATTTGATTCTATAAATCAGTCGTATTTTTCTATCTTGTCTATTTTTCAAGTTAATGGAATTCATTCAAATACTATATTTTTTCATCTGAAATTGTATTCTAAATCTAGAAATTCTTTGAAGTTATTTTTGTATGTTTCATAATATCAAGTTAATCATTTTAATCATCTTTCTTCTAGTCTATCTAGTTCTTCAGGAGTTAAAACTTCTTGTTTTAAAAGTAGAGAAAAAGTCGCTGTAAGGTAATCCGATTTTGGTAAGCTTCAATCTTTTTTAGATTTTATAAAAAATAATTCTAAACTACGGTGATATACTTTTCAAAAAATTGTTGCTTCATTGTCTACAAAAGGGTATTTAAAAATAGCTTCTTTTAAAAATACTGATGGATCTTCTAAAAATTTGTTCAGATCTGAAGGTGAAAGTTTGTAATTTTTCAAAAATTCTTCGATGTATTTTAGTTCTAAATCACTGTATTTTATGAGATTAGAATGATATCACAAAAGTATATTTTTTACTGAATCTACAAGTAAAGTTTCATTATTATTTTCTTGTTCAATAAAATTAATTGTATCTCAAAGTTCTTCAATAAATTGTGACATTATATTTATTTTTCATTCTTTACTTCTTGAAAAACTCAAAAATAAATTATTTTCAGCCCTAGTTAAAGCTACAAAAAATAATCTTCTATCATCTTCCAGTTGTTTTTCTTTTTTATCAATTTTTGCATCTTCTGCTTCTTGAAGTCATTCTCAGACTATTCATCTTGGAAGTTTTAGTTTCTCAATTATTCTCTTATTATTCCAATTTCACTCATAAAGCCCTGGAATAAAAACCGTATCAAATTCAAGTCATTTTGAACCATGAGCAGTCATTATTTGAACTCATTTATTTGCAGTTTTAAGTATTTGTCTTTCAATTAAGATGTTAAATTTATTATGTAAATTTATCTTTCTAATTAAGTTTTTTACTGAAAAACTTTTATTGAATTCTGTCCATTTTTTTATCTTTTGAAATAGAGAAAATATATCTTGCAAATCATCAAAAGTTCAGTTTTTTTCTATGTAATCAAGCACCGCAGTTTTCTCTATAAATTCATTGAAAAATATTATAAAATTGGTTGTAGACAATCTAGAATTTAAATAAATTAAATTGTCTCTGAAATCAATAAGTTTTTGTTTATTTCTAAGATCTAATCAATTTGGTCTTTCATACTTTTTTTCCCGTCATTCCTGTGAAGACAGGAATCTATCAGAAAGATTTAATTCATTGTCTAGATTTTTAAGTATATCAAAAAATCTAACTTTTTCCTTTCTTGTATAATTAATATTGTAAAGATATCTGTTAATAGACAGTACATCTATCTTGTCTACATCGACAAATTCACATCTAAGAATGTCTATAAAACTATCTTCTTTTGCATAAGGATTATCTATGATTTCAAGGTATTTAAGAAGAAAAGTTATGTAGTCAGACTTCAATATATTTGTCTTAAGTTTTGATTCAACTTCTACTCCATTGTCTTGTAAAAACTTTGACCAATCTTCAACTTCTTTATTGCTTCTTACAATTATTGCGATAGAGTTCAAGGGAATTTGTCATTGCGAAGTATGAAGCAATCCAGTTTTTTCACTATTTCATGTTTCCTGGATTGCTTCGCTATCGCTCGCAATGACAGAGGAAGTTAACTCTTTTATCTTGTCTAAAACATAATTCTTTTCATCTAATTCATTTGTTGCTGAGTAGAAAGTTGGAGTAGTATGTTGTATATTTTCACTATGTTGTCATTCTGAGTACAACGAAGAATCCCTTGAACTTTGATTATTTGATAATGCATTGCTTAAGGGATCCTTCACATTCGTTCAGGATGACAGTGAAGAAGAGCTCTTCACTGAAATCAAATCTTTTTTAAGGCCATTAATTTTATTAACTAATCTTTCAAAATTATTTTTGATTAGGGAACTTGAAGTGTCTAGAATCTCTTGAGTTGATCTGTAATTTTTTTCCAAAACGATGAATTTAGTTTTTTTATATTTGTTTGAAAAATCAAGCATATTTTCTATATTTGCTCATTGGAAACGATATATTGATTGGTCATCATCTCATACAACTACAATATTTGGATAATCTTTTTCAGGAGTAACACTTAGTATCAAATCAATTATTTCATTTTGAGCATTGTTTGTATCTTGAAATTCATCAAGCATGATGTACTGAAATTTCTCAGCATAATAGTATCTTAAATCTTCATCGCATTTAAATTTCTCAAGTACGAAATTGATCATATCTGAAAAATCATAATATGATTTTTCTCTTAGGGTAGTTTTATATTCTTTGAAAACGATAAATAATTCTTTCATTTTTCACAATGCAGTTGCATATTCTTTTTCGTATTTTTCTATATTTTTTATTCTCTTGTTTGCTTTTTTTTCTTCAAGTAATTCACTATAATACTTTTCTTCATTATATATCAAATTTTGCAATTTTTCTTCAGAAACTCATTCTTGTTTTAGGTTTCAAATAGCTCTTTTTATATCACTTAAGTAAAATAATTTATCATAAGGAGTAAAAAGGTATTCTAGTTTTTTTTCGTTTACTAGTTTTTCTATAATCTCTGACAATACTTCCAAACTGTCTACATCATCAATCAAAACTGAAGTCTTTTCAAAATCAAATTTTGTAGGAAATGTTTTGATTACATCTTGAGCAAATGAGTGAATTGTAGACACATATACTTTATGAGCATCAGTTCAGATAAACTTTATAAGTCTTTCTTTGATAGCGACAACTCCGCTTTCTGTAAATGTTGTAATAAGTATATTTTCAGGGTTTACTCAAGCTTTTAAAATCAAGTTTGCAGTTCTAGCTCATAAAACTTGGGTCTTACCAGTTCCTGGTCCAGCAATAACCATTGCAGGTCATTCAGTGTGATCTACTGCTTCTTTTTGAGACTCGTTAAGGCGATTGTATATTTCTTGGAATAGCATAATTTTTATTTGTAAATACTATGATTTCAAATATTTACTAAAGTAATAGTATCGCTTTGAAAATCAATTAAAGTAATGAATCTATAATCATAATCTATTTTACTTGAATAATAATTTGATAGTTTTCATTTTAATTTATGAGTGTTTAATGAAGAAGTTTTATAGTCAATTAAAAATTTGGAAAAATTGGATTTAAATTTTTCTTTAAGATAAGGGCCTAGATTTTTATAATTTTTTTCAAATTGAGAAGTTCTATTAATTATCCAAGTCATAAAATAAATCCTTAACATTACTAAAAGATTTTATATTTCATTTTTTTAGATCCTGTTCAGCTAATTCATGATCTATTGCCTCATAACTTTTTTTTATTTTTTCAAAACTTGATATAAAATCTTGTAATGTAGATTTTTTTATTGTAACAAAATCATTGTTTGATACCACAGCCATAATTTTAAATTAATTTTAATGTAATTATAGTATATAAAAATTTTTGTTTTTTCAAAAAGATTTAATCAATATAAAACATATCCTTATTATATACAGATAATATATTTTGCAAGTTTTTTATATTAAAAAAATAAGTAACAAGTGTTACTTATTTTAGTTAATGTAATTTTACTCCTATCTCAACACCCCACCAATATTCCCAACTCTTTCAATAATACTTTTGATCAAATTATTCTTCACTTCATCTCAAAGAGTTTCATCTAGTGATTGAATATGAATTTTGAAACTTAGACTTCTTTTCCCGGGAAGTTTTTCTTCGTTTTCGTAGACATCAAAAAGTTCTACTTTTTGGATTATTTTTGGATCAGTTTTTGCTATAGAGATTTGTATATCTTTTCCGGCTTTTTCTTTTGGTACTACAAAACTCAAGTCAAAATTATTTTCTTGGAATTGTGATACTTCACGGGCTTTTATCTTGTTGTAAACAACAGATTTCAATTTATCTGCATCTATTTCAAAAAATCAGATTCTTGTTTCTAGTCAGAAATTGTTTACTACGCTTGGATTTATCTCTCATACAAAACCTACTTCTTGTCATCTTACGATTATTGAAGCAGTTCTTCATTTGTGAGCAAAACTAGGATATGTTTTAGGAGTAGAAAACATAAAGTTATCAATCGCTAATCTTTTAAATAAATCAGAAATAATTTTTTGTAAATCATAATAAACTACTTTCTCATTACTTGTGATTACTCATGCAAAACTATAATTTTCTGAAATAGTATTTTGACCATTTAATAGATTCCCGCCTTCGCGGGAATGACAAAGATTAAAAACTTTTTCAATTTCAAACAATCTTAGATCTTTTACTTGTTTAATATTTTTTTCAATACTTAAAATCAAGTTTGGGATTAGACTTCATTTCATATGAGTCATATCTTCACTTAAACTATTTTTTAGGGGAACAAGATTTTCCATATCTCACAAAACTTTTTTCATCAAAGCTTCATTTACAAAACTGTAATTATATAGATCATAAAAACCTTTATCAACAAAGAAATCTCTTACATCATTTTTAAGTTTGTAGATATTGTCTTGTATTATTGCTCAAAGGTTTATCCTTGGAATAGTTGTTGTAACTTTATCAAACCCGTGAATTCTTGCTATTTCTTCTGCAATGTCTGCTTTATAATTTAGGTCTTTTCTCCAAAATGGGATAATGAGTTCATTTCATTCTTTTTTAACTCAAAGTCTTTCTAGTATTTCTAAAGATTCTTTTTCATTATAATTTGCTCAAATCAGATTATTTACAAAGTTTAAATCAAAAGGTACTTTTTTTATTTCTTGTTTTACTGGATATACATCACTATATCATTCTATTTTTAAGTTTGGGAAATATTGCATTAATTTTCTATAAATCAAGCTAACTCAATAGATTGGGAATTCAAGAGGAATATCTTTTTCAAATACATTTAGACTATCAGTTCTTATACCATGTCTTCTTCCTGTTTTTCTAACAGTTTTAGGGTTAAACCATGCTCATTCAACTATTATGTTTTTTGTAGTATTTGAAACTGATGAAGAAGCTCATCATATAACACCTCCTAGAGCTAGCACTTTTTCATTATCAGCTATAACTATATCTTCTGGAGTTAATTTGTAATTTTTATTATCAAGAGCTGTAAAATCTTCATCTTGTTTTGCATATCTTATGGTGATATGACCAGATACTTTATCAGCATCAAAACAATGAGTTGGTTGTCAGTAAAGATATAAACTATAATTTGATATATCAACAAGTAATCATTTAGAATTATTTCAAGCAGCTTTTATAACGGCTTTTATATCTTCTTTTGATTCTATATTTCATACTCCAGATAAACTAAGTCAGATATATCTTTTTATTACATCAGTAATTTCATTTTTGATAAGGAAATCTTTTGATAGATTCCCGCCTTCGCGGGAATGACAGAAAGAAGTAAAATCATTTTTTTCATAATGTAAATCTACATCTTGTCAGTTTATTGCACATAATTCTCTAGAGAGTCCTATATGACTAAACATATCTGGTCTGTGATTGATTCATTTATTATCTATTTCTATTATTGCATCACTTTTTTCTAGGTATTCTCTCATTGATATACCAAGTTTTGCATCATCATCCAAAATCATAATTCAAGCTTGTCTTTCAGTAACAAGTCCAAGTTCATCTTCACTACATATCATTCATTCTGAAGTTTCTCATCTTATTTTGCATTTTTCTATTGTGAAATCTTCTTTTAATTTAGCTCAAATTATAGCAATTGGAACTTTTATTCAAACTCTTACATTTGGAGCTCAACAAACTATTTGTTTTTGTTCTCATAGTATTTCTACTTTACAGATATTTAGTTTTTCACTATCTGGATGTTTTTCACATTCAAGTACTTTTCCAATATATACATTTTTTAGGTTTTCTCATTCTAGTTCAACTCACTCAACTTCTGCTATGTGCATAATTATATCATCAGCAACTTGTTTTTCGCTCGTTAAAAAAGGTAGTATTTGTTTTAGGGTTTTATAAGAGTATTTCATAAAATAATTGTTATGGATTAGTAATTAGTTTTTATATGTAAAATATATTCAAAATATAGAAAAAAACAAGAAAAGTAAAAAGTTTTTAAAATATTACCAAACAATTTCTCAATATCTTGTTTCGAGTAATTTATCTTGATAATGTATTATTTCTCATTTTTTACATAATACAAAATAATAAAATGCTTGTTTTATGGCATTGATACTTGCAATATCAGCATTATTATTTTCTGAAATCACACTAAAAAGCATAGTACTTTTTTTGTCTTTAAATACCAATTTTGTATTTACTTTTGAATCTGAATTATTTGTTTTAGCATTGGATGAATAAGATAATAATTCGAGGTCTTTTATATAAGGATACTTTTTTTCAAGTTTTTTTGATAATAATTTAACAATACTATGAAATATTCAATTGATTTTTTCATCATCAATTAGACATTCGAGTTTATGATTTTCATTTTCTATATTTATTTCTAGAGTAGTTCAAATATGTCTTCAATTTTCATCAATTTGCATTGTTGATTTGATTTCTTTTATTCAAAAATCATTATTAATAATTTTTTGTAAGTTTCAATCTAAGTTGTTTTTTATCTTATATATTTCAAGTAAAAAAGTTGCTATAGAATCTGTATAATTTATAGAATTATGTTTTTTTAGTATTTCAAGTGATTGAGAAAATAAGTGTTTTTTATCTTCTAAAGTTGATTTATTCAAATCAAAAGCTTGTTCTAAATAATAAAGCACATTTATTTTTCAGGCTTGTTTAGTTAATCAAGGATAGTTTTGTATATCTAAGTCTTGAATTAATTTTTCTGAAACGATAGAATAAGAAGTAGAATCTTTTCACAAAGCTCATACATGCATTCATGCTCAATGATAATAATTTTCAGGATTTAAAATATTGTCGATTTTTCAAGGGAATTTTCAGTTTAACAAAAAGCTAATTTGAGAATATGTTGATAATAGATTTTTCCATAATAAATCTTTATATTTGTTTCATTTAAATACATCTATGTTATATTCTTCATATAACTTTGTAAAAAGTAGTGCTAATGGAGTATTTCATATTCTTTCTCAACAATATGAAAAATTTCATTGGATATGACTTATTCTTCATGTTGCTAAGGATTTTATTATACTTTCTATTGTGTAGTATTTATCTTCATGTAAATGAAGTCATAATTTATTTTTTAATTTGTTTGTTATATTTGGATTTCTAAATTTATTTGTAATTTCTAGAATAATCTCTCTTATTATATTTGGAGGGGTTTTACCAAGTGTATCACATAGAACTAATTTATCTCATCATCATTCTAAACAGATTTCCATACATTTTTTTACATATTTTTTATCTTCTATATATCAATCAAAAAAATGTTCTAAATCGATAATTACATATTTATTTTGATTTTTTAGGTATTCTATACTTTCTTTTATAAGTTTTAGATTTTCTTCTAAATCAATTTTAAGGACATTTGTTACTTGTGATATAGAACATTTCACAAAAATAGTAACTATATTGGCTTTAGATTCAATTATAGGTAGAAAATGATCGTCTAGATTTTTAGAGACAATTTTAGATGATCAAAAAACAGCTATATTTAAATTATTTTTTATTATATAATCATATTTTTCTTGTTCATATCAAGTGGCTCAAGCATAACCTCACTCAATTATTCAATTTATTGATTTTATGTATTTTGATAACAGGAAAATAACTTTTTTTTGATTATCAATAGATGCTGAAAAAAAAGCATTTTGAGCTCAATCTCTAGTATCAGTAAAATACCATTCCATATTTTTTATAGACTTTTCTAATTCTATAATCTCTTTTTTATTGAGTTTTAAGGGGTTGTAGAAAATATTTTTGTTTATCATTTTTAGTTTGATTAATTTGGTTAAACTATAGTATTTTAAATATTTTTT
>DHWA01000021.1 GCA_002412935.1 Patescibacteria group bacterium UBA5194
AGCATCAACTATTCAAACTCAATCAATAATATATTGAATTTTATATTGATCTGGAGTAAATACATTTTCAAGTAATTCTTGTAAAAAATACTCTCCTAAATTTCATCTTTGTTTTGGGTTTTTAAGTATATTTTCAAGTCATTTAAGTTGTCATCATATATCTTTAATTTGTTTATTTGTTTCTTCGAGTTGAGTCAATTTTTTTGTTATATCTTCTATTCTTTTATTTGCCTCTTGATTTATCTTACTTGAAGTTGCAAAAGTCTTTTGCATATTATCATTAATTAATTTATTTGCATCTGATAATTTTGTATCTAATGTCTTATTTGTACTTGTTAATTTATCTTCTATACTTTTTGTATTTTCTGTAAGTTTTTGATCTAAAGTTCTATTTAAGTTTAAAACCTGTTCTTGAAGTAATCTCATAGAATCACCATTATCTTTCTTCCCTCAATTTAAAAGCAAAAAAAATACTACTAAAATCAAAAATATAATTATTACTCAAAGTATAATTTCCATAAATAAATTTAAAATTTATTAATAATTTGTATAAACATCTGTTTTTATCTCATAAAGATAAAGATCTTTTTCATTGAATTTTTTATTCATCTTAGCTTCTATAATTGGTATGAAATCTTCTCAAGTAAGAAGTTTAGAGCTTATATTTGGTAGTACTATTCAAATACTATTATAATCTTTACTCATGACTATAACTCATGATTTTACTGGATCTATAGTATATATTTTTCACTCTTGTTGTAATTCCCTTTTACTTATATAATCAATTCTTATTCTCAAATCTTTTACATCTTCTGCAGTAAATGGAGTAAATCTTTTATCTTGACTTATTGCCTCAATAGTATTTTTTATAATCTCAGTAACTATATTATGTTCTATTTCCTTTACATTTCAAGCTCATCACCTTACTTCTCAATTTTTATATAATGTTACAAATAAACATCATTTTTTAGTAAGTAGAGATGAATCTTTTATTTGTAAATCTTGTTCTGTTGGTTCTTTTTTATTTTTTAGATAGAAATCTATAGTTTTAAGTGATATTTCTAATAACTCTTTCATAAAATTATTTGGATTATAAAAATAATATTTTTAATCTTCAAGTTCTTCTTTTTCTATCTGATAAAACACATCACCAATGGGATCATTTCATGTATATCTATAATAATTATAATAAATATACTCTATAAGTTGTTTTGAAACATAATTAAAAACACTTATTATTGGAACTAAAAAAATTATTAGGTAAAATTTTCACTTTGAATAATCAAGTAATCACAATGAAACTATCAAAAATATAGTTATAATAGTTCATAAAAAACTACTATAAACTCATAAAAGTATGTGAGTATAATTATTTAATAATTCTAAAACAATACTAAATAATAAAAAAGAAATTGAAACATGAAGTAAAAATACAAGAAAAATATTTTCATAATGGGTACTTCATATATTTAAATATATAGGAATAGTAAATATATAAATAAGTATAGAAAAAAAGATTATATGAAAAAAAGAAGTTATATTTTTTTTATAAAAATTACTATTTGCTACAGTTAATACATAATAAGTAAAAAGCATAGTTATAGTCGTAGCAAAAAATATTACTAAAGATAGTAAAAATGGAAACAAAAAAGCTTCCTTAAAACCTGGAACTCAAACTCACTGCTCAAAATTAAATCAAAAAGATCTCGATAATAAAAATAAAAATGCCATAATTATCAAACTGCCTAAAAAACCAGACACAAAAATTCATACAGCATTAATGATAGTTCTTACTAAATCCACTCTTCTCGGTCAATATTGTTTTTCTTTTTTTTCAGGCATTTCCATAAAGAATAAATTAGTAAGTAATTTCTAAAATTGATTTTATCAAGTTTATTATACACATTCATTATCTTTTTTCAAAATAATTATTATTAAATAAAGTATAATTCAAATACTTATATAAATATCAGCTAAATTAAAAACAGAAAAAAAATTAACTCAAATAAAATCAGTTACCTCTCATAAAAAGATTCGCTCCCATGCATTTCATAATGCTCATGATATAATCAAAATATAACTAATATTTAAAAACTTATTATTTTTAGATCTTTCATATTTTATATAATAATACAATATGGAACCTATTATTATAAATGTCATAATTTTCAAAAATGGTAATTCTATACTAAATGCTATTCATTTATTTTTATAAAGCTCTAAATAAATAAAATCTGATAGCAAATCTATCTTTTTTGATGCTAATAATTTATATGCATAATACTTACTTAAATAATCAAAAAAAATAAGAATTATAATTACATATAATTCATAAGATCTAAATATACCTTTATATAATTTTTTATTATTCATACAAATCATATATTAATTTTAAATTTTTCTTACAATTTCATATAAATTCATTTTCACAATAAAAAATCTTATTTATAATTCTTAAATCTATATAATTAATTGCAATTGATTTCATCAAATTTAAATGTTCTTTATTAAAAACTATCAATTTTTTTATTTGTTCATCTGGATCTACATTTATATCAAAAATTAATTTTATATCATTATTAATATCAAAATGAACTTCTCTTTCCTTTACAAAATAATATATATTTTTAACCTTCAATCATAAAATATTTTGTTCAATATCATTTCTTAATTTTATAATTTTTTTTAAATAATCTTCCTTTAAGATTTTTTTATATTCCAGAAAATATCCATTTTTACTTTGTAAAGAAATTCTTATTTCTTTTAAATCTTTAATTATAGTATTTGTATAAACAAAAACTCAATTTTCTGTTACAATATATTTCTTTCAATTAATTATAGTATAAAACAAGGCTTTAGAAGATCCTAACTTTATATCAAGTCATGCAGGAAAAAAAGTCTTATTTATTTCTATTCTGTCTATATTTTTCTGATAATTAACTAATTGTTCTTTTATTTCATTTTTATCTAAAAAAATATTATTTTTTCCTCTATAATAACTTACTAAATTATATGCTATATTTAAATCTATAAGACCATCTTGTTCATTATACAAAGTAATATTGATTTTTTTTATAGAAAAAACTGGTGTAAATAAAGACGCTACAAACAATAATATAATTATAAAAAAAACACTTAGATATACTAATTTTCCATTGTTTTTTATATAATTATTTTGAAATTTAGGTAATTTAAAAGTTATTTGTTTCTTCCTTTTAGAAAATTTAGATTTATATAAAGGGGTATCTATAAAAACTTTTCTTTTCTCCTTTTTAAGCGTTTCTTTAAACTTATTTTTTTTTACTTTGTGTTTTATTTTATTTATTATTTTTGTAAACATATTTTATTTAAACTAAACATTTAAGTTAATAAATAGCTATCTAGATAGTAATAGATATATTTCCCTATATTGCTTTAAAAAAAGATTTATANNTATAAATCTTTTTTTAAAGCAATATTTTTATATTTTTATTTTTTTCTTGATTCCAACAATAAGTCATCAAGTTATAGAATCCTTAAAATATATTTCATCAACTATATTTTTTATTATCAAAAATAATCATCTTCATCTTATTGAAAAATGATTTTTAAATCACTCTTTTAATTTATTTTCTCCTAAAATTTGCATTTCTTTTGAAGTTTTATGATATTTTCATTTTCAAGAATCTTCAGCTTCTATAATAAAATTATAACATAAATCATCTTTACTTATAGAAATCCTCATCTTATTTACATCTTTTTCTAAACTACCATACTCTATTGCATTATTATTTAATTCATCTGTTATAAGTATCATTTTAAACTTTATAATAGGATCAATATAAAGTGTATCACATAATAATGATACAAATTTTCTTATAGTTCCTGTATTTGAAAAATTAGAACCATAAATCAACTCTAAATCTAACTTTTTAAAGTTTTCTATTTCTCAAGTTATAAAGGTTGTATCGAAATCTGATAAGTTCAAGTTATCTATAACTAACTTTCTCATACAGTAATATATTAAAACTTTAGGAATAACAATTAATGTTTCCTTACTATATAATATAACATATTTCAAAAAAAATCAAAAAAAATAAGAAATTCTAATAAAATAGAATTTCTTATTTCTTATTTAAGAAAAATTATCTAACACTTTCTTTTAAAGTTTTACCAGCTCTAAATACAGGTGATTTCATAGCAGGGATTTTAATAGAAGCTCCAGTTCTTGGGTTAACCCCATTTCTAGCTGCTCTTTTAGAAACTTTAAAAGCTCCAAAACCAGTTATATTAACATCATTACCAGCTTTTAATTCAGAAGTAACAACTCCTATCATAGAAGCTAAAGCTTTAGAAACAGCATCTTGACTTAGACTAGCATTAGCAGCAACTGCTTTAATAAAATCTTGTTTTTTCATTTTTAATTAGTTATAAAATAAAAACATATAAAATATAGCAAATAAAAAAAGAATTTCAAGTTTTTTTTTGACTTTTTTTAAAAAAAGTCCTTTAACATTCCTATTTAGTCATTATAAATAGAATATTTTAATATTCCTAAATAGTCAGTATTGTCGTATTTAATGCTAATATTCTGCTTATATGTTCATAACTTAGACGATACAATTATATCAGTCCTCGGTTTTGTGAAAAAACTTCATTTTCCATCAATTTTATAAGAAACCGGAGTATTTTCATTGGAATTAAACAATATTAAATAATTAAAATCATTTTTATTTGCTTCTAAAAAATTGATTATTGTATTATTTGATATCATAAAATCTCAAAAAGAATCTAATTGTTTTAAAAATCACTCTGTAATTCAATTAAATCATCATACTCATGATAATCATCAATCTGAAGTTATTATATTCCATGACAAATCATTTATATCTCAATTAGATGCTATTAATTCCATATTAAGAACCACTCAGCTTGAAGTATCCTCAGTATAGAACAATGGAATTACATCATATGATAATGGCGCTAATTCTCAAGCATAATTTGATACTTTTGAATTAATGTCATATGCAATTATTGGATTTTTATCTTTTTGTGAATCTTTATTTAATATGTTTGATATTGGATTTCAGTTATCTAAATCTATTTTTTCATAATATCAATATCAATTCTCTTTTATTTTAAGCATTACTAGTTCTCATGCTCAAGATGTTGCATAATATGATTTTAGATAGTTATAAACTCATTTATTGTCATTTGATTCGACTAAAACCAGCTTTAAAATTGACGAAGTTAAAGTCAATAAAAATCATATTACAAATATGGTAATAATTATAGAATATCAGCTTTTATTAGTATTCAACATAAAATATTTAATTAATTATTAATTTTTTATATACTGTTCTCCTAATGTTGTTTGTAAATTTAATTCAGTATTTTTTATCAAATTTGAATTAACTCATTTTCATCACATAGATTTCATCAATAAATTTATTTGAACCTTTGGTATATGCTCTTTAAATATACTAAATTCAAGATTTTGGATAGTAACAAATGAGTTAGAAAGCATTTCACCATTTTTAAGCAAATAACATTGATTGATATTACATTCATTAATATCATCAACTTTTATAAAACTTCATAAAGTTATATTATTTTTGGCTAAATAATAATAATTATTTCCTATTCTAAGTTCTGATCAAATAGATATTGGGTCACTTCATATACATCAATTACTAATTCATCCTCAACATACTATTAAATCATTTTTTCTTAAATCTTCAGATATAGTTTCAATTATATTTTTTGAATTTTCTTGTAAAACTCTATTTATATCTATTTTCATAGATAACTGTGTAGAATTTACAAAAATAAACATAACTGAAACCATAATTATAGACATAATCGTAATTGCAACAATAATCTCAACTAAAGTAAATCAAGAATTATGAGTTAACAGTTTATAATTGTCAGTTGTTGGTTTTATAGAGTTTTTCATTTATTGTAATTATTAATTATTAATTATTTATTTGATAATCTTTTTTTACTCCTATATTCTATATTCTATCTATAGTCTCTTATGATTAGCTAAAATTGTAGTCAGATTAATCTCGTGATACCCTTTTTTATACCAAATTACTTTTGATATAACCTTATAAGCATCCTTAATTATTACGTCATTTCATAAATCATCTTTATATTGTAAATCTTCAAATTTTACATATCTATAAAAACCTGATTTATTATTTCAAGAACCACAATTGTATGTATATTTTTTTGCTGAATTAAGACATAATTCATAATCTTTCATAGAAAGATTAGCTATAAATTCTTTTCATTCTTTAAAATCATTTATCTTTTCTATTTTTGTAGAAAATCAAGGAAATATAGAATTATAATCTAATTCTACTTTATAATAAGTTCAAGTTTGAATTTGATTTGATACAATATCAAATCAAGTAGTTAAATTTGGATTTATAGAATTCCAATTATGTAGATTTGAATAATTTGAGTCTCTGAGATTTTTTACAAGCTCAATTCACTCTCTTGCTAAATTTGAAGCTATAATCTGATTTTTACCATATTCATTTAAATTTATACTTGAAGTAATAATAAGATAAATTGAGCTTAATCCTATAGTAAATATAAAAATAGCAACTATTACCTCTATAATTGACATTCAAGATTTATTTTGATTTTTCATAAAAATTATTAGTTATAGAATTAATAATCAATTATATTCGTTCAAGTTATATATTTTATTTCTTTAATTGAGTTTGAAGCTTCGGATTGATTTATTGATATTTTTATATCTATATTACTTTCATTAAAAGATTTTTTTCACGGTGTACTATCCCGATAATAATAATAACCACTTCAAGAAATAGCCTGAAATAAAAATAAAAACTTATCTTTATTTTCAACTCAATTTAAATTTATAAATTTATAAAAATCTATTTTTTTAATAAATTTTTTACTATCTGTATTCAATAAATCAGTAGAGTCTATATCCAAATCATAAGGATAAGAATAAAAAGATATATTGCTTTTATTCTCATCTGAATTATCAAAATAAACTCAAACCGAGACATTTCAACTACTTGAATCAAGTCAATTTATAGCCATATTTCTAGCATTATAAAGAGCTTGTGATATATCTTTTGCTGTAAGTTTTAAATTCATCTTATTCTGACTATATGCAAAATTCATATATGCAGCTCATCAAACTAATACCATAATAGTTATAGTAACTATAAGTTCTATGAGTGTAAAAGCTTTGATTTTGGTATATTTTTTATTCATAAAAAAAAGATATATAAATTTCTAAATAAAATTATATATCTTTTTTTTTTAATTCAAAATTATTTTTTTATAGATATAAATTTTTGAATATAATTACTTGTAGATTTACAAGTGATAAAAATACCTAATATAAGAAAATTAAAGATAAATACCCTGTTAATAAATCATTTCACAATATTGTTTTACTAAATTTCAACTTAAATTTAGTAAATAATATCATGATTTCATAAAATATCAAGCATTTTCGTCTACATAATCATCACAAGTTTCTCATATAATTCATGTACTTGCAGTTCAATACAATACTTGTAATAAATCTCAAGTTCCACTTATGTTTTGTTTATCACTAAAATATACATTATAACTTTCTGTTGTTGTTTGTATATCAAGTCCTGTTGTTAACAATTGTATATTCTTTTGAATTGGATTATAATCTTTATCCAATATTACTCACACTTTATCTCAATATGATACTGGAAATCTTTCTTGATCTACAAGACTTGTTTCATTAATACTATTTTCTAATAATGCTAATATCCCTATCTTTCTTTGTTTTAAATTTAAAAAATATGTAAAATATTCTCAATCTAATGGATCTTTTCATCATTCTTCAGATCATATCATATTAAGTATATTTTCACCTACATATCACTGATATCATATAATTTCTCAACTAGCATACACTGTAATTTTATCATTTGGTATTGGAATAGATCATTTCATTCTATATGCTTCCATTGCAGATTTTATAATTGATACCTCTGATACTCTAACTGAATCTCTTGATTGTGATATATATCAACTATAAGATACATATCAAATAGTTGATAAAATTACTAAAATTGTTATAGTTATTATAAGTTCTACAAGTGTAAATCAATATTTTCTATATAGTTTATTTTTTTTCATATATAAAGAGAGGAAGTAATTTTATTTAAATAGAACTTATAAATAGTCAAAGAGATAAAAAATCAAATTAATTTTTAATACACCTAACACTATTCCCATAAGCACGAACATGGATATTATTAGGATTAATACTAGTAGCATCAAAGTTTAAGTTGTACCCATTAGAACTATTAGGCGATGATGACCAATAACGACCATTAGTTCCCAGATTATACATATCACCACTAACCCCTGAACGGTAACCTTGAAAAGGTAATTTAAGTGTATCTGATAACTTATTAGGTCAATTAGATACCCATCATCATGCTAAATATATTTCTGTCCATTCTGCATTTGAAGGTACATGATAATTTATAGGACATGGTCATTGTCTTGCTTCACTTGTTCATATTGTATTTCACCATAAATTATCATTTTGTGCTATTGCCCAATCATTACTACTTAATATAAAACTTGTTGATGTAAAATATGTAGGTGGATTATATCAAGATACATTAGCTAAAGTTGTTGTTGTTGGTCATCATGCTACTGAACCATAATTATTTCACCATTGATAATAATTTCAATATGCTGCAGATACATTTGTTGCTCATACTGTATTTGATCATAGATTACATGCTTGTAGTGTATATCAAGAATTTGTTCATGCACATACTATTATATTTCATGTACAATTTAGATCAAGTATACTTTTTCATGGTTCCCATGATGCTACTCATGCTTTTGTTACTGATGCTAATTTATTTCAGTCTGTATCAACATAATACATATACCCCCTTGCTATACAATTAGATAAAAATGTTGCTACGACACAACTTGTTCCATTCCAAGCATATCATATATCACATTTATAATTACATGCTGTGGTACTTGCTGTTGTATTATATGTTGTTGTTGTATTTACTGGTAGCCATGATGTACCATTCCATGTTTGGGTATAACTTGATACTGTATTCCGTAATGTTAATGTTGTTGGTTTTGCAGAACATGTATATATTTGTGTATTTGCAACACAAGTACTTCAATTCCATGTATAGTTTGTATCACATATATAATTACATGCCGTTGTACTTGATGTTGTGTTATATATTGTTGTTGTATTTGCAGGTAGCCATGATGAACCATTCCATGTTTGGGTATAATTACTCACTGTATTCCGTACCGTTCCTGTTGTTGGTTTTGCCGCACATGTATATGTTTGTGTATTTGCCACACAAGTACTTCAATTCCATGTATAGTTTGTAGTACATACAAATGTACAATTTCAACCAATCTCATTATAATTCCATATTCATCAATTTTTAATTAATGCATTCGATACTGCAAATTCTGGAATACTTCAACTACAAAGTCAATAAGTCATATCACAATATGTTTTTTCTAAACTTCAACTCAAATTTAAAAGATAGTATCATGGTTTCATAAAATATCAAGCATTTTCCTCTACATAATCATCACAAGTTTTTCATATAATTCATGTACTTGCAGTTCAATACAATACTTGTAATAAATCTCAAGTTCCACTTATGTTTTGTTTATCGCTAAAATATACATTATAACTTTCTGTTGTTGTTTGTATATCAAGTCCTGTTGTTAACAATTGTGTATTCTTTTGAATTGGATTATAATCTTTATCCAATATTACTCACACTTTATCTCAATATGATACTGGAACCCTTTCTTGATCTACAAGACTTGTCTCATTAATACCATTTTCTAATAATGCTAATATTCCTATTTTTCTTTGTTTTAAGTTTAAAAAATATGTGAAATATTCTCAGTTTAATGGATCTTTTCATCATTCTTCATATCATATTGTATTAAGTATATTTTCACCTGCATATCACTGATATCATATAATTTCTCAACTAGCATACACTGTAATTTTATCATTTGGTATTGGAATGGATCATTTCATTCTATATGCTTCCATTGCAGATTTTATAGTTGATACCTCTGATACTCTAACTGAATCTCTTGATTGTGAAATACACCAACTATAATATACATATCAAATAGTTGATAAAATTGTTAAAATTGTTATAACTATTATAAGTTCTACAAGTGTAAATCAATATTTTCTATTTAATTTATTTTTAAATATTGATTTTTCCATAAATTTTCTACTTAATTTATTTATAAATATTGATTTTTTCATAAATTTTATAATTAATTTTAATTTTTTTCAGATTTTTAGAATTTTAACTAACAGTCTCTGTAACTTTTAAAATTGCTCAAAATATAGCAAAAGCAAACCATATTACAAAAAATCAGGCGATAAGTATAGCAATGGGTTCAATCCATTTCGTGAGATTTCATAAAGAATTATCAACTTCTATTGAATACTGTGAACTAATCTTTTTTGTAACTACATCTAAAGAAGCTGTTTTTTCTCAAACTGAAAAAAGTTGTATAAAATCAGGAGTAAAATATTTCCCATTTTTATCTAATTCTTGCATTGCATCTGTTATTTTATTTCATTTTGATACTTCATTTGAAATCAAAGAAATTAATTCTTGATACTCTATATTATTAATTGCTTTAGAAACCAAATTCAAGGCTTTTACAACTGGTACTCCAGATGACATAAGGGTACCTAAATTTGAAGCAAATATTGATAAAATATAATTTCTATAAACATTTCAAACAATAGGAAAATTTAAAATAAAATTAGATATAACTAATTTTCATTTCTGTGTATTTTTAAAAAAACTAAAAAATATAAGAAAAAATATAAAAAAGAATATTAATAATATAGAATTATTTCTTATAAAATTAGATACATTAATAAGCATAATAGTTGCAAATGGTAATTCTACTCAACTATTATCAAAAATAGGTAAAATAGCAGGTATAACATAAGTCAAAACTATTAAAACAGCAATTAAAAGAAAAATAAAAATTATGAGAGGATAAGTTAATGCTCATTTAATTTTTTGTTGTAGATTATGTATTTTTTTCAAGTCTTCACTCAACTTTAAAAAAGTCGTGTGTAAATCTCCTGTTGTTTCCCCAGATTCTATTATAGCAGTCTCTGAATTTGAAAAAATCATAGGCATTTTTTTCATAGATTTACTAAATGAATCTCAACTTGATATATACATTTTTAGTTCATGAATTTTACTTACAAAAAAAGTATTTCTTATTTTATTTGAAACTGAAGATAAAGCATCAGATATTGATACTCCTCATTCTATCATCATTCACATATAATCATAAAAATTATATTTATCTACCAATGATACTTTCTTGAAGAAATAAAAGTTATCATACATATTTTCATCTACTTGTTTATTTGTATTTATTTCTATTTCATTATTCATAATTTTGTAAAAGATTATTTATAAAACATTCTTATTGGTATAGTAACTTGAAACCCTCATTTATTATCAGTATCATTAGGAAAAGAAAAATTATCAATAAAAAATTGGTAAGATGATTCTTCTGATGTAATAAAATCAAGCAGTTCAAACATTTTTTGTTCATCTGATACTGTTATAATTAAATTAATTTTACTTTCATTAAATCAATATTCATTTTTTGTTCATTTATCAAAGTTTATAGAATCTATAATAGTATATCAACTTCAACTTTTATTATTACTTATAAAACCATAGAAATATTCTATTAATTCATCTTCTTTAACTTCTTTTAAATATTTATTCATTTTCAAATCTTTTCACAAGTTTTTTTCAATTTCTTGTAATTTTTTTAAAGTTTCTCATTGTGTTTTATACTCTGTTTGTTTTGTTTCAACTAAATCCATATTTTTTAAAACAGAAAAATATAAATTTTTTGTAAAAAAGATTAGTATAAAAAGAGATAAAAGTATCAAAGAATAAAAAAATAATTTATTTTGATTATTTGTTTGCATATTTTTAAAAGATTAAGAATTATTTTAATTTAAAATTTACATTAAAAGTCATATTATCATTTCAATTAAATGTATTTATAAAATCTAAGTCAAAAAGAGAATTTTTATCTTCTCTATAACTTTTTATAAAGTATGAAACTCTATTTGCTGCTGTCATATTTATATTAAAAGGTACAAAAACAGATGTAGATATAACTCAATTTGAGTAATTAAATCATTTAAAAATAATTGTATATGAATTTTGCAGTTCCCTAATATTGTATATAAAATTATTAATCTTTGATTTTTTTTCTAAACTTTCAACCAATTTTTTATTTTCTTCAAGTAGAGTATAAACTTGTACTCATTTATTTTCTTGTAATTTTTTTATAGAAGTATTATATTTTCATATATTTTCCTCTAGATTTTGAATTTTATTTTCAAAATATGAATTAAAAAGAAATAGTCATACAACAATTATAATTGATAAAGCTAGAAAACCATATCATATAACAAATAATTTATTTTTTTGTTTTGTTTCTTCTTGTGAAATCATATCTTATATAGATAAAAAGATAAAAGATAAGAATTTAAAAATCTTATACTATTTATTATTCTATCATAATTTTATGATATAAGCAAAAATAATCATAAAAAAACTATTTTTTCTAAAAAAAATAGTTTTTTTATTTTAAAATTTAAATTATAAACAAGAATTAATCAGTAAACTACCACTAATGTTATAATAGTTTAAATAAAAAATTATATTTCTATTATACTTTAACATAGTGTATTAAACAGTGGCTGAATCTAATATATCTATAATAAAAATGACAATTGAATAAGCTAACCAAATTATAACTATTCATATAATTACATGTAAAATAGTTGTTCTTGATTTTTTTAAAGCTTCTTCATTTCCTCATCATATCATTATTTTAAATCAAGCATAAATTATATATACTACAGCAATTATACTTAAAAATGTAAGTAAATAAATAATAACAGACTGCACATATTCTGACAAAGTTTTATTTGTTTCATTATTATCAACCATTTCCTTTACTATTTTTACTCAAGATGAATAACCACATTCATTATGATCACAATAAGGAAGTTCTCAAGTATCTACAAATGGACTTTCAGTGAAAGCAACTTGTAAAAAAGAAAAAAATGTAATAAAAGATAAAAAGATTCATTTAATTATATTTTTGTAATTCATAAATTTAATTTATAAAAAATAATTGATTTATTTAAATTATACTTAAACTTAGAAAAATACAAAAAAATATTTAACTTTAAATTTTCTTATGAAAAATTACAAATACTTGATATCTTACTTTTTGCTTTGATTTTTTCTTTCTTTGATTTTTTATATATCTTGATTAATTAAAGTACTAGAAAGCATAATCAGTCTAATTATGTATTTAATCATAAGTTTTTTTATCTACTTTACTTGGAAAAAACTTAGAAAAAAAGAAGCTTTATATTTTAATGAATATATTAAACTATTTATTTATAAAGTATGTTTATTTATATACATCACTATTATTGTAATCTGAGGATTTGCTTATTATAACAATGATATAAATCCAGCAAAAATGCCAGAATATACAATCTCAAATTGAACAAAGACTGTAGTTTTTCAAGCTATGAGTCATATAGCTAAAAAAGATTTTTATAATCAAATAAGAGAAAATATAAGAATCTTTAAAACATCTTCTTGAGTTTATTTTTATGAATGAGTAAAACCATGAAGCAAAGAATCAAGCCAAAATTTTGATGAAGCTCTATGAGTAAATTTTACTCCTGACTTATATAAATATATGAGTAGACTTTATGGAGTTACTTTTCAAGATAATAATGATTTTATCTGACTTGTTAATAACTTAGATTTCAATGTAGATTTAACTCTAGATGAGATTATGAAAATATATGAAAAAAAAGTTAAAATTTCTAATTCAGAAGCAAAAAATAATACCCCAATAATCAATGCTAGTGAACAAATTCTAAATGAATTAAGCTCATTAAATGATAAAGAATTAAAAATACTTATTTATGTAAATCAAGCAATATTAAATGTTATAATTAAAAATGATACAGAAGCAAAAAAATTATTAACATACATTTGAAATACTGATTTATTTAGTGTTATACTAGATGATAGAAATAATAACCTTGTAAACTCTATAATAAAGAGTGACTATAATAAAATTTATATAACTTATTGATTATTACACTTTGATTGAATGTATAAATTACTACAAGAAAATGATCCAAATTGGAAAATAGTAAATACAAGATACTATTACCCAATAAAATAAATTTGATATTATAAAAATATAAGTAAAATAAAAAAAATAATCCATTTCTTATTCTATTCTAATTCTATGAAAAAAAAAAATACTAACTTTACAAAATTTTTAGATATTAAGCATTATAAATTAATCTATAATAAAGGTTTTACACTTATAGAATTAATAATTGTTATAACAATAATAGCGATTTTATCTACTATATGATTTATATCATATACCTCTTATTTATTAAATTCAAGAGACTCAACTAGAAAATCTGAATTATCAGATATATACACACTTCTTGATTCATATAAAATAAATGCCCCATTATCAGTTCCAAACAATAAAATAGATTTATACTCTAGTTGATTTTTAATATGATTTCAATGATATTTATCAGATGATATCTTATTAAAAATATGATTCAATTGAACATGAAAAGATCCTCTCGATCAAGTGTATTATACATATTTTTTAACAAAAGATTTTAGAAATCCTTGAATTATGTGATTTTTAGAAAATGATTCTTTAGCTTGAAATCTTTGAATTACATATAAAACATATGCTGTTGATTATACTGAAAGATATCCAATTATTATTTGAAAAAAACTTGGTATATTACTTGATGAAAATAATACTCCAATACAAGAAATACCAGAAATTCAAGCAAGTTGAAGTTTAGAATTAAGTACTCTCACTTGAGATTATACAGCATTTTTTGATAATAAAACTAGTATTTCAAATTCCTTATATTCTATGGATGTACTTTACTGAACTACTACAACTTGAATTATATGAAATAGTTGTGAACAGTATGTGGAAGAATATAACTCTGAGATACTTAGATCTTGAATTTACTTAATTAATTCTAGTACTTGAACAACAGAAGTTTATTGTGATATGTCTTCTACAACTTGAAGTTGAGAAGACACAAGAATTATCACATGTTCTTGAAATATGCTTGCAAATACTTATCCTACAAACTGAAATACATATATCCAAACATATGATTGAATAAATTGGAATCCTGATTCTATAACTTGGTCATATAGTTGAACAACTTGTTGATTTAACTGTTTAGATACACATACTTGGAGTTCTACTTTAAATACTTGTTTACAAAAAATAAATTGAGTATGTTGAAGTGCTACTTTACAAAATATAATTACACAACCTATTAGTTGACTTTGTGCTTGATGAAATCCTTCTATAATTTCTTGAATATGGCCATCTACTTGGACATGTAATTGAATAAACTGATGAACAGATGATAATTGTAGTACAACTCGGTATTGTATGTGATGATGAATAGTTCCTTGTATATCTAATTAATTTTTTTATTTTTTAACTTTTTACATTATGTTTCAAAATATTACAAAAAAAGTTATTTTATCTCTTATTCTATGACTATTTGTGTGAATTGGAATTTTTATATCTTATGCTACAAATATAATTAATTTATCTTCTTGAGATGTAAGTACATGAGATATAATAAATAATACTTGGTTTAATAATGTAAGAGCTAGACTTGCAAATATTACTGATACTTGAATATATACATGAAGTATAAATCCAGCAAATATATTAGCTTGAACTGCATGAATCAATATTATTGGAAATGCGACAACTGCTACAAATTCAACAACTGCTACACTAAATGATAATGATACAAGTATTGCTACAACTCAATTTGTAAATTCTGAAATAGCAAATGATGCTCCAACAAAAATAGGAGGATGAGCAAGTGGAACTTGGTGAATTAATATTACTGGAAATGCAGCAACTGCTAGTGGGGTACCCTGGACATGAGTAACATGAAAACCTACAATTGTATCAGCATTTACAAATGATGCTTGATATATTACAAGTACTACTGATAACCGGGTAAATACATCCTGAGATACAATGATAGGACAACTTTTTTTAAATAATAGTGGCCCAACAATATATTTTCAAGATACCGATAATAGATCAGCTATGATTCATACTAATAGTAACAATTTTTACATACTTCGTTGAGATTGAACAAATAGTACAGTATATACAGCTACATTATGAAGACGGCCACTTGTAATAAATCTAGAAAATAATAATGCAACTTTTTGATGAGATGTATATGCAAATGCTTTTATGTATAATTCAGATAAAAACTTAAAATATAATATAAAGACTCTTGAAAATGCTAAAGATATACTTAAAATTGATGCTGTTAGATTTGATTGGAGAAGAGACTGAAAAAAAGATATTTGAATAATTGCTCAAGAAGTAGAAAAATATTTTCCTGAATTTGTAGAAATTGATGAAAGATGATATAAATCTGTAAACTATCCTAAACTTGTTGTTCCTCTTATAAAAGTTGTAAAAAAACAACAAGAAAAAATTGATGATTTAGAAAAGAGACTTAAAATTCTTGAAGAAAAAATAAAATAATATTTTATATATTAAAATTAATTAAAAATGACAATTAAATATATTTTTAAAAAATATGTATTTCTATTTACTATAATTATTTTTTCAATACCTACAATTGTTTATGCATTAAATACACGGGATACTTGATATGACTGAAGTCCAAATAGTTACACTACTGCTTCAGTAACATCAGATCTTTTATGTAAAAAAATAGGTAATACTCATCCTACTGCTACTTTCTTTTTACCTACAAAAACCTTAGTTGAATATAATAATATAACTAATAGTCCTTATTTATTTACTTATGCTTGTTGAACTAATCTAGCATCTTGAAAATATTCTCATTCAAATAGTTATAATTATCCTTCTGCTAATTTATGAAATTGTCCAGATTCTTCATGATATTATTGGGATGGTTTAACTGATTGAATAATAAATACAAGTAAAAGCAATGAATGTAATGATAATTATGCTAATGCTATTTGGTCAAGTGCTTATGCTAATAATACTTATAATATGATGGTTTCAATAGATTTATGAACATCTCACTATGTTGATACTATAAGAGTTTATAATGAATTTTGACCTTATGGGGGTGATTGATACCCTCTTACTTCTATACGGAACAATACAAAAACTGTTCAAGTTTATGCAAGAAATACTACAGTTGCATCTGATTGTTATGTAAGTTGATGAACAACAACTTGATGGACATATATATGAGTGCATACTTTTTCATCTCATGTTGCTACATATAATGATTTTCCTGTTACTCCTACACCTTATAGATGTATTATGCTTAGATTCCCTATAAATACTACATATAGTTGATGGTGTAATGCTAATTGATGTTTTCCTAATTATATGTTTATTAGAGAGTTACAAGTATTTGGTCTTTAGTTATTTAATTTAAATTTTGTATTATGAGAAATAATAAAATTTATGCTTTCGTTTTATTTGTGATAATCTTATCTGGTTTAGTCTTTTTTTTATATAAATCTAATATAACTGAAAAAACTAACATTAATAATACTATTACTAAATCAGTAACTGATAATAAAAATGCCGTTTCAAAGGAAATTAAAAAAGATGTAGTGAAAAATGATTTTTCTATTGATAAAACAATGAAAAAATACTCTACTAATATTGATTTTTTAAAATGTAAAAAAGATGCTAAATTAGATGATTATTCTTGTTTAAATAATATTATTAACACAAAAATATGAACTACAAAAAATTCATCTTTTTGTAATGATCTAACAAATGAATATGAAGCAAATGCTTGTAAAAATATGAATTTATCTAGCTTTGCTTTAAAAGAAAACAATATAGATTTATGTAATACTATAAGTGACAATGTTATACAAAATAACTGTAAATTGGATGTAGTAGCAAATGATGCCTTAAATAAAAAAGATATTTCAAAATGTGATATATTAACTAACAGTGATATTAAAAATGATTGTAAAGACACTACTATTTTCAGATTAGCCAAAATAACTAAAGATAAATCTCGGTGTGATAAACTTGAAAAAAATAGACAAAATCTATGTATTGATGCTATGAATGAGAAAAATTAATATTTACTTTATATTTTTAAATTAATTACCTATGTGAAGATGACCAACAATAGAATGAAAAAGAAATATTTCAAACGCATTGAAACAAAAATCTTTTTCTCTGCATGCTAAACTTATAGCACTTGCTGCTGCAAAATGAAGTGATCCACATTTAAATCCTTCTTTATATGATGCTTTAGAAAAAGCTAGAAAAGATAATGTACCAAGTGATAATATAGAAAGAGCAGTCAAAAAATGATCTGGTGAAGATAAATCTAGTGAACAAATTAGTCAGATAATTTATGAATGATATGCTCCAGGTTGAGTTGCTATAATAATACAAGTACTTACTGATAATAAAAATAGAACAGCTGCAAATATAAGACATATATTTTCAAAATTTGGTTGAAATATGTGAGAAGCATGAAGTGTTGCATGGATATTTCCAAAAAAATGAGTTATTATCTTTGATAAGTCAAAAGTAAAAGAATCTGAAATAGAAGAACTAGTTTTTGAAACAAATGTTGATGATATGCAAAATAATGATAAAAATATAAAACTTATCTGTTCTCTTGAAAACCTAAAAGAAGTATCAGATTTTTTCAAATCAAAATGAAAAACTTTTGAAAAAGCAACTATAGAGTATATACCAAATAATGAAGTTGAAGTTACTGAATTTGATAAAGCTCTAAAAATAATAAAGATGACTGAAGCACTCGACGAAGATGAAGATGTAGAAGATTATAGCTTAAATGCTATAATAAGTGATGAACTAGAAAAAGAAGTCTATGATTTTATAGAAAAAAATACTTTTAGGACTTAAGAAAGAATTTAGAAATTATTATATTGTCATTCCCACGAAGGTGGGAATCTTCATTATATAACTAATATGGTTGATAATATATTTTCGGTCTCTTAGAGCAATATAAGGAAGATTCCGGACTAAATCCGGAATGACATAATTTTTAAACTAACAACTTTGAAACTAATAACTATAATCTATCATTGTCTATTTCAATATCAATTTATTATCAGAAACTTCAAAATTTACTCTAAATATACCATTTTTATTTAGGATATAGACTTCCCCATCACGATATATAGCAAAATCAATTATCTTACTTACTCAATCAATTTGTCATACATAAGTTAATGTTTTTGTTTGATTAAAATTTGGTGAATTAGTTCTAAAAACCCAAACTTTATTATTTAAAAACATATAAACATATTTCAATTTACTTCATACTATTAATCTTGGAGTATGAGTATTTGGTTCTATATCATAATTTTTAGGTAATTTATTTAGAACTAGTTTTTCTATTCTATATGTTGGACTTCTAAATACTTTTACTAAACTTAAATCTTTTCTTAATAGATAAATTCATCAATCAAGAGCAATATCCATTATATTATTTAAAGTTTTTGTATCTTGTTCTTCTAGATAAGGAACTCATTTTTCAAAACTATCTCAAAAAAGTTTATGCTTATATATTTGATTTCAATTTGCAGCTAAAGTATATAAATATGTATTATAAGTCTTAACAAACTTAAAATCTTCCCATTTTGTTTGTCATTTAACCGTATAATTTTTAAAAAATCAATTTTTTTCAAAAGATATTATTTTACCACTTTTTGTAATTAAAAATATAGATGAATCAATTACAGCTACATCTACAAAACTATCTTCTCATAATTCTTTATACATATATTCTTTAGCTGTATTTCATCAAATTATAGGACCTAGAATACTATTTTTAGTCATTGTATATAAAGCTCATTTTATGTTTATGACTTTTATAGTTCATGCAGGTAATCATTTATAAATTAGATTATCTGTTCTCTCATCAAATGTTTCAACCAAATTAAATTGTTTTTTAATAGTATTTATATCTTCATCTATTTTTTCAATATCTGTTAAAAATAATTTTTGCTCTCTGAGTTTAACCAAAATTTCTTCTGCTTTTTTCAAATTTTCATCAAATATTGATTGATTACTTATATTTTCAGATGCTAATTTTATTAAATCTTTTGCATTTTGTAAGTCTTTTTTAGAATCATTTACAACTTCTGTTTGTCAAGTTTTTGTAATTATAGATGAAACTGTAGAAAAAAGCACAAAAAATGAAAGAATAATACCTAAAAGTAATATAATAGACCTAATTGATTTTTTTTGTTTAAGTACTTTTTCTTTAGAAATCATATAAATAGCTATTGATTTCTTTGTAAAATTATTATCTAATGCCTTATATAAATAATTTTTTACAAAAGAAAGAGTTTTATTTGTATTTTCTTTAAAATAAGAGTTTTTAATAACTATAAATCC
This sequence comes from Patescibacteria group bacterium UBA5194, assembly GCA_002412935.1. Classification (GTDB taxonomy): domain Bacteria; phylum Patescibacteriota; class Gracilibacteria; order BD1-5; family UBA6164; genus Altimarinus. The sequence continues at coordinate 20,596 of DHWA01000021.1, forward strand.
AATATTTTTATTAACTTTTTCTTCAAGTAATGTTATCTCTAAATTATTAGATATGTCATCTACATTGCTTACATCTATTGAATCAAGTATATCTGATTTAGAAATATGGTGAAGTAATCTATCACTACACATAATTATCAATTCTTCATTACCTAACTCTCAATTTGATATATATAAAAATTCTTTTTTATTATCATCTTTTTCAGTGATTTCTAATACTTCTTTTTCTTTTTTTACTAGATAACAAGAAGGAGTTCAAATAGTAGAAAAAATTATATTTTTATCATTAAGTACGGCAACAATTATACTTAGACTTCAATCCAATTCTCATTCTTGCCTCCAAGTTTTTATAATTGTATTTGTATTTTCTAAAGCTATGCTAAGATCCTTATATGCAGATTGTTTAGATATCTTTCAAATTACATTATCTATTATTCTTCATAAGATTATCTCAGAAAACTTTTTTTCTTCAGTATCTATAAGTATAAAACACCTCAAATCAGTATCTAGTTCAATAGTTTTCAAAATAATATCATTTTTCTTTTTAAACTCTATTTTCTTAGATGATACTTCAATCATATTTTATTTTAGTTTATAAAAATATTTAAATCATTTTAAGATTTGAGTGCTCTTTGTCAAATCTTATTGATTGATTTAAGAAAAAAAGTTTGACAAATTACATATAATATTTACTATCTGCTAAATTTTATATTTTAAATGTTATAAATATGTCTTTAGATTCAAATAATAGTGGTAAATGATGAGAATTACCTAGTGGTATTGATAATATTACAAAAGTAACTGATAAGACAAAAGATTTAGTAAGTGGTATTGAACAATCAAAGGAAACAAAAATCAAAATTGATTTAGGTGAGAAATGAGTTTGAGTAATTAGTTGAGCAAAACTAGAAATAGGTAATTGAAACTGAATTTTGATAAAAACAAAAGATTGAAAATTTCATTTAACTTTGGATTGAGTAAATACACATGAAGTAAACTTTTTAGCTATAAATGAAGCTATTCCCAATTTTGTGATACCAAAGGGTCCTGATACTGAACAACCTAAACCAGGGGATATAATTTGAAATAAAGAAAATAGAACCGTATATTTTTCTTTAAAAGATTTAAAATACTATATAAATAACTGATGAGAATTTATTCCTCTTAAATCTATTGAAATCTAATTAAATTACATACTTAATCTCAAAATCATAAAATTTAATTCCAACTTTTTTAAATTTTAAGCCAACCTCATTTTTTATTTTATCTTCTATCAATAAAATCTCTGACTTAACTATTGGCTTGTTTACTTTTACAATTATAGATTTTCATTTAATTTGAATAGATACTAAATATGGTTTTATATCCATATTTTTTTCTTGTTTAAAAATCTCCACTATACTATTCCATACTAGAGATTTTATAGTCATTTCATTAAGATTTCTTTTATTTATTGAAGAATTAATTTTCATTATAATATTTATTTAATTAAAAATGTCATTCCCTTGAAGAAGGGAATCTTCCTTGTATTAATTTTACAAGATAGAACAATATAAAGTAGATTCCCGACTTCTCGGGAATGACAAACAATTATATAATTATTACAAACTCCCCTTTTTGCTTTTCTTTTTTACTATAAATTTCAATTGCTTCTTTTATTGTAACTCTATTAAATTCTTCAAATTTCTTTGTTAATTCACGAGCCACAACTATTTTTCTATCTTCTCACAGATACTCTCATAGAGTATTTAAAGTCTTTTCTATTCTGTGAACTGATTCATAAAAAACAACTGTTTCCTCGATTGTTTGTAATTTTTTAAATAATGTTTGTCTTCATTTTTTAATAGGCAAAAAACCAAGATATAAAAAATGGTTTATAGGAAGTCCTGATGCTTGAAGTGCCGTTAAAAATGCTGAAACTCAAGGAATAGGAACAATCTCAATATCGTTTTTTAATGCTTCTTGAATAAGAGGATAACCAGGATCTGAAATACCTGGAGTTCAAGCATCTGAAACAAGTGCTATATCTTTTCAATCTTTTAATAAAGCAATTATCTTATCCAATTTTGTAGCATGAGAATATGAATGATAACTCAAAAGTGATTTCTTAATCTCATAATGATTAAGTAAAACTGCCGTAGTTCTAGTATCTTCACAAGCTATAAAATCAACTTCTTTCAAAGTCCTAATAGCTCTTAGAGTTATGTCTTCTAGATTTCAAATTGGAGTAGATACAATGTATAGCATAAATTAGACAAAAGATTAAAGATTAAAGATTAAAGATTAAAGATAAATCACTTATTAACTTTAATTTTTATTTATTTGAACAATATTAGCTATTTTTCTCTAAAAATCAAAAATAATCCTAATTTCTTAGGATTATTTTTATAATTTCACCAAATTTAAACACTTCCTATTCTATACTCTATTTCCTTTCATACAAATTCCTTATCTCTACCGTATTTTAGTCTTGATAATTCTATAAATGCTTTTGCTATCTTTTTATCTCAAGTCTCAAGATATGCATTAACAGGAATTATAGAAAATGGAGTTGTTGGTTGTTGATCTACTGATAGCTTCATAACTGCTTTATATTTATCCATATTTACCAAGTCTTGTTCTGAAAAAACTGGAGCATAATACTTTGCCAAAAATTCTCAATCCTCTGGTCAAACTTTATAACTAAGTACACTTCAAACATTACCAAATATTGCATTTTTTAGATTTAGATTAGATTTTGTTAAAGCATCACTTTTTTCTAATTGTCCTAGATACTGATGGGCCAAAATTAATCAAAGACGATATTTACGAGCTTCAGATAATATAGATTCGATACTAGGAGTTATATAATTTTGAAACTCATCTATATACAAGAAAAAATCTTTTCTACTTTCTTTTTCAGCTTGTTGTCTTTTCATCGCAGCCATTTGTATCTTATTTACAAGTATAAGTCATAAAAGCTCTGAGTTTATATCTCATATAATTCATTTACTTAAATTTATCAAAAGTATTTTTCATGTATCCATAACATCTGCTACATCAAAACTACTTTTTAACTGCCCTAATATATTTCTCATCATTGTATTAGTTATAAATTGTCCAAATTTAGCAGAAAAATATGGTATAATTTCTCACTTTTCTCTATCTCACATAGATGCAAAAGTCTTGTCCCACCAGCTTTTTACAATAGGATTTTTTAAGTGTCTTATTCTCTCCTTTTGAAACTCATTATCAGTGAAAAGTCTAATTATATCTGTTATTGCTCATCATTGAGGATAATCCATTAAAGTCAATGCTCAGTTTCTAAAATAATCTTGTAAACGAGGACCAAATATCTCATTTCAAAATAATTTTATCATTATATTCATAGCATCTTGAGATACTTTTTCTTTATCTTCAGGAGTATTTGCCTCAAATAAATTCAACCCCATAGGTCTTGATTCATCAGCTGGATCAAAATAAATTATATCATCTGCTCTTTCTCTTGGGATAAAAGGTAGCAAATCTTTAGCCAAATCTCCATGAGGATCCATTACAGCTAATCAATTACCATTTCTTAAATCTTGTCTTGCCATAACCTGTATAATACTTGATTTTCAAGTACCTGTTTGCCCAATAATATAAAAATGTCTAAATCTATCTTCATTTTTTACTCTTATTTCTTTTTTCATTCACCTATGTTGATTATATCAAATCAATAATCATTCTTTAGGAATATTTGATGGAGCTTTAACTATCTTGAAATTTTGCCATTTTATTTCTGGAGTTTTGTTGTATTTACTATGTGGAAAATGGAAAAGCGATGCTATTTCCTCGGTATTTAGGATCATTTTTTCTTTTCAGAAAGGTTTTCTAAAAAATCTATAAATATAATTTTTAATAAGTTTATCATGCGAATGATGAGTAGTGCTTCAAAATTTATTAAAATCTGGATAAGAAAACTGTGAAAATGCTGAAACTATATTTTTAAGATTTGAATTAACAGAATTCCTATTATTTCAAGTTGTAATAACTTTTATAACTACTTCATATCATGTTTTATCTCATTTCTCATCTACCGTTTTAGCTCTTTCCTGAGTCAAAGCTGAAGTATCTCATCAGGAATTGCTTGAATTATTATTTTTATCATCTTTATTATTACTAAACATTGTTTCAAAAAAGAGTGGAATCAGTTGTAATGGATTATAACTAAAACTAGAATCCGAACTTTTTCATTTCAATATCTTACTTGATACTTTTGCTGATCATTTTTGCCAATCATCTCATACTGTTCTTAAAAGTATTTGTATAACTGCAGCTTCATCTTCATCAAGTTTTGATAATGCATTAGTTATATTATTTACTGGATCTGATTCAAGTTTTTGATATGTTTTTATCGGATAATAATAAGATTTTTTTGTAAAAAGATAAGTTGAAATATGTACTTTTTTATTCAAAAATATATTTTCTTCAAGAGTCTCTTCTACAATCGCATCTGGATAAAATCAATTAATTTGTTTTTCTAAAAGTTCTTTGTAATCTTTTGGCAAAACTATGTAAAAATATATCTCATCTTTCAATGCTATATATTCTAAACTCATTACATCTTGTCATAAAATCTTTTTTAAAATTTTACCAGAATGTATACTTTTTAATGATGATAATAATTGTTCCATCAAAGAAACAGCTTCTTTAAAATCTTTTAATGTTTCTCTTTTTTCATCTAAATCACTATCTTTTTTAGGGATTATTACTTTAAAAAAAGCCATTCTTAGAGATCTTTGCAATTCCATCTTTTTTCTAAAATAGAACAATACAATATATGATATTCCAAATAATAAAACTGCTATAATTATAAACCAATACATTTTTTTTACTTTTAAATTTTACTCTGTTATATTATAACATAATTTCTCATATATAATAATTATAATGTATAAAAACACTTGAAAAACTTAAATTAGAATGTAGAATATAGAAAATTAAAAATCTGTCATTCCGGACTTGATCCGGAATCTCTAGCAAAATAAAAACACTTTTAATGCAATTATGAGAAATAAACAAGTTATGTGAATTGATAGATTCCGTGTCTAGCACGGAATGACAATACTTTAAACTACCTACTAACACTTATTCCAATGAAAATAATTCTTCTTGATTCAATTAGATCTATGCAAAATGTATGAGCAATTTTTAGAAATGCTGATTGAGCATGATTTGAAAAAATAATATTAACTTGATTTACTCCAACTCCACCAAGAAACGAGATCAATAAAACTGCTTTATGAGCAGAAAATAGTGTAATTTGGGAATATTATGAAAATCCTTTAGATGTAATAAACCAATTAAAAAAAGAATGATATAAGATTTATAGTGTAGAACTTGCAAAAAATAGTATAGATTATAGAGAATTTTTCTGAAAAAAACAAGATAAAATCTGCCTAATAATGTGAAATGAAGTATCTTGAGTTCGCCAAAATATACTTGATAATTCTGATAAAATTCTTATGATACCAATGATGTGAAAGAAAAACTCTCTAAATGTATCTGTAGCTGCTTGAATAGTTATGTATGCATTTGTGTAAAGAAATAAAACTTATGAAAAAAATCAAGATTTTATTATCTTTATTATTTAATCTTTAGTCTCTTATTTATGTTTAAAAAAATCGTCTGACTTTGATTTAGTTCAAAATGAAAAAATGCAAAAGATGTAGGAGAATACATAAAATCTCTTGTTGATTCTTGAGCTTGAGAATTTTTTACTGGATATAATCCTCCATATTGGTATGAAAAATTTGGTTTTGAAGTAAGTCCAAATGGTAGATTTGCTGAACATGAACAAATAACTGATTTTGAAACATTAAAACAAATAGTACAAGAGGTTCATTCTCATAATCTAGAAATCTTTGTAAATCTAAATGCTTGGTACTATACAAATGAAACTTTCCCTCTAATTCAAAAAATGATAGAAGAAATAAAATCTATATGATTTGACTGAATTATATGTGGTAATATATGAATTCTAGAATATCTAAAAGAAATAAACTATACATGAAAAATAAATATTTCTACAATACTTGCTCTTTATAATAGTGAAGCAATAAGATTTTTTACAGAAAACTACAAAGTAAATAAGATAATATTAAGTAGAGAAGTAACTTTAAAAGAAATAGAAAATTTAGCCTTAGAATTTAGCGATATTGATTTTGAAGTCTTTTGAGAATGAGATTTTTGTAGATACAATAATTGATTATGTTTTGCTGAACACAAATACTGAAGCAAAGATATCTGTACTGTAGTTGTAAATGATCTAATTATAAAAAATAGATTTAAACCAGAATATAAAAAAATAATTCTTGATAAAACTTTAACAAATTCTGAAAAATGAGAACTATTAAACAATAATTATAAAGAACCTTTTAGCTTGATAAATGAAATTTTAGAAAATATTGAAATTTGAGTATATGACAAAGATTACTACATAAAAGAATTAATTCTAATAATTAATTCTCTAAAAAATAGAATAGATTTATATTATGATTCACTAAAACAAATAGAAAATAAAGATAATAAAAAAATTATTACTCTATTAAAATGATTAAATTATTTATTAAATGAGAATAATTCCTATTTAAAAATAGAAGAAAAAAATGCTTTTATAGAACTAAAAAATGAACTTACTAGATCTATGAAATCATGAATATCCTATAATCTAGAAAAAGAAAAAGATTTATGATGAAAAACAAAAATCAAGTCCCTAGAATTAGCAAGTTTCTACTCTAGAACTGATAATTTAAACTTATATGCTTTTCTGTTTTTTTCTAAATTTAAAAATATAGTTACTATGAAATTTCCAACAAGATGAAGACATTCTATAAATAAATTTGATTGGATTAAAAAAGTAGTTGAGAGTTGAAATGTTGATGAGTCTTTAATTGATAGATGAGTAAGTATTGAGAGATCTCATTATGATTTGACTTATATTTTTAAAGATAAATTATGGTTTAGAAAACTCATTAATAAATAATAATTCAAAAATATGCATATTTTTATCGCAATAGCATTTTGACTCTTAATAAATCACCTAACCTGATGACTAGATTTCAATACTATGCTATGTTTTTTTGCTGGAATTTTTTTAATTATGCCTCCATTACTAAACTTTAAAGTTAAAGATTTTTTATTATTAAAAGATTTTAAAGCAGTCTTACTTCTAGATATTGTACTAAACTTTGTAATTATACCATTTTTATTTTTTTATATTTGATATTTATTTTTATGAGACACATCAGCTACCTATGCTTTATTATTACTATGATTTTTACCTTGATGATGAATGTTGTTTTCTTGGATACAAAAAACTTGATGAAATATAAAATTCTCATTTCCTATATTTTTCTTAAATATCTTAATTTTTAGTAGTATATTTTTTCAATTAAATGTCTTTCTAGAACAAAAATGAGAAGAAATAAGTAATAGAAATATAGAAAATATTTTTATAAATAAAAATGAAGAAGCTTGTTTTTTAGATACTTTAACTTATGGTAAAGTCAATTGTGGTTTATGATCTTCAATGAAAGTTAATCCTATTTCAATAATAATAGTTTTGATAATAGTTCCTTTTATACTTAGTAGAATAATTCTTATTTCTGAAAAATTTACAAACTTAATAAAACCTAAAATAAAAATTATCAGCCAAATAGCTACTTTTACAATTATAACTTATATATTTTCACTTAAATCAATGAATGTTATTTTTGATACAAGTTATTTTACTATTTTTAAATTTTTGTGAATAATTCTCTTGATTTATGTAGTAGTTTACACAATGATTTATACTATAAGTTTCTCAAAATTAATTGATAAAGAAATAAATATTGCTCTGTTTTGGAATTCTGCAACTCGTTTTATAACTTTATGATTAATATTATCTTTTATATACAAAGATTTATTTTGAGTTGATTTCTTACTTATAATGAGTTTATGATATATAGTACAGATAAGTCTATCTTATATATTCGCTAAAATAATCATTAAAAAAAGCACTAAAATTTAGTGCTTTATAAATATCTATGTAAAAATTACCCTTTTTTAATTTCTTTCATTTTTAAAACTTCATGTTGTCTAGTTTTTGGATTGTATTTTCTTAAAGAAAGTTTTTTACCTTGTGGAAAATTTCTTTTTTGAATATTAGTTACATAACATAAATTCCCTGTTTCTTCACTATATAAACCTACATAAGTTCTTTTTCCTTTAGCCATAAATCGAAAAATAATATATAAAATAATTTTATTATGCTGTAATTATATAGATTTTTTTTTAATTTCAAGTTTTTATTTACTATTTTTATAATATTCTGCAAAAGTAATATTTTCATTAAAAAGTTTTTTTGCTAAAGAAACTCCTAGATACCTCCAATGCCAAGGTTCTACAACATATCAATCCACTGCTACACCTTTTTGATAAGTATTATGAAACCCATATTTATAAGCATTTTCTTTCATCCATTCAAAATACGATACAAATTTAGAATTATTTAAAAACTCTTTTTGTGTGCTTGCTTCCCATAAATCTAGAGCAAGTCCTGTTTGATGTTCTGAAAATCAAGGTTTAGCACAAAATAAATCACTACATCATCTAGATTTTATTCAAACTTGATAATCATAACTTCTGTAAGCACTTACAACTACCATTTTTTCTCAAAAATTATCAAAAAAATCTTTTGCCATTTGTTGTAAAGCTTGGTTTGCTTCAGTTCTCAAAGTTTGATATCATTTTATATCTGCTACATAATCAGATGAAACATTAATAAGATTTTTTGGAACATAAGACAAATTATAAAAACTTATTTTATTATTCACAAATTTTGTTATAGGACTATCATCACCATAATTCTTTTTAACAATGTCATTATTTATTATTTCATTTTCCTCTATTATCTGATTATCTTTTACTTGTTCTTTAACAAAATTTATATGATTTATCTTTGTAGCAATAAAATATCTATTTTGATGAATAACAAAAATCAAAGAAACTAAATATAAAACTAAAAAAAAAGTGAAAATATAAGCATATATCCTAATTCTGTAAATTGGATTAAATAAATTTGGATTAAAAGTTTTTTTTCTTTTATCATTTTTATTTATATTTATTTTTTTACTTTTACCTGTTTTTTTATTAAACATTTTTTATAATTATAAATAAAATGTAATTTGAAGTATTATCTCAATTTGTCTGTTTTTGTCAAATACTTGTATAAATTCAACTGTATTTTTTGTTTTTTTCATTTATAAAATCTTTTTTGTTTTTATTATTTGTTTGTACAATAAATAATATTTTAAAAAATAAATATTGTTTATGATAAATATTTCTCTTTTTGAAGAATTTAAAAAAAGTAAATCTAAAATACTTGCAGTAACAAAATATTGGGATACATTTGAAACTAATAAAATAATCCAGGAAATTGAAAAGTCTTATCCTGAAATATTATTTTGAATATGAGAAAATAGAATTGAGAAAATTGTAGAGAAAAAAATATCTAAAGAAAATATGAATTTTATATGACAAATTCAATCAAAAAAGCTAGAAAAAATAGTTTCTTTTTGTTCTACAATTCATTCACTAGATAACTTAAAATATGCTTTATTAATAAATAAATTATCAAAAGAAAAAGATATTAAAACAAAAGTATTTTTACAAATAAAACTTGATAATGAAAAAATTTCTTGAATAGAAATCAATGTATTTCCTGATATTTTGAAAGAAGTACAAAAACTAGAAAATATCGAAATACTTTGAATATCAGGGATGTGAGCATGAGTTTTTACTACAAAAGAAAAAGAAAGTGAATTTGAATTACTTATAAATTTAAGAAACCAATATCTACCTTGAAAATTAATTTCAGCTTGAACTAGTAGAGATTATAAAATAGCATTGAAATACTGAATTGAAGTTATAAGAATTTGAAATAAGATTATTACTTAACATTTCAAATATACTCTTTCAAGTCATTGATGTGATTTGGTCTAAGTTTCTTTATATCACTTTTTAATCAAACTTTTTCCATAAAATATCTGAAATTGATATTATTCCAGATATCTGAATTATTTTTCACAAAAGATTTATTTATACTATCTAATGATAATCATTTTTTAGATAAAAATTTTAATAATTTATTTTTATATTCTATTTCACTTAATTTCTCTGGTAATCATAATTCAATTCATAGTTTTTCAAAATCGATTAAGTTCATAGTAGATAAAATTTTTCCTGTCTTTGTTTTTACAAATGTATTTATATATTTATAAAATAAAGATCTTTTTTCTGTATACAATCTTTCAAATCTCTTAATTCAATAAAAATTCAATCAATACAAACAATTAACTCAAATACTTTTAAATGTTTCATGTAAAGATTTTTTTATTTCTTCTTCATTATAATCAATGTCTTTGGGAACTAAACTTAGTCATATTCTCCTTGCAAATTTTTTTAAATAATTAAATCTATAATCTTGTAATTTTTCTATTCAAAGTTCATTTAACATCTTTCTACACTCATCATTACTCCATAACAAAGCTCTTATATCTTTTTGTTTATAATCCTTTAAATCATTAAAATTTCTTATACCATTTTCTAATAAGAATCTTTTTATTTCTTGTTTTTGATTAACTAATTTATTTTTTAATCATAATTCGACTCATAATTCTTTAATATCATTTTTTAAAATAAATGACTTTTGTTTTTGTTTTACATAAACAAAATAATATTCAAGTAATGCATTATTACCTACTATTTTTTTAAAATCAATTACGTCTATAGACAATAAATCATCTAAATAATTTATTTTATATATCTTAAATATACCAATAATACTTTCTTTTAACTCATTATCATCTAATTTTTTTAGACCTATATCATGTCAAAATAATTCAAAATCATTAAATTTTATTCTTACAATACCTTTCTTCTTTGCTCTTATAAAAAAATATATGAAAATCTTATCGCCTCAAAAAGATGATTTAAAATTATTTAATCAATAAATAATTAATTCATTAATGTTTGTTATAGATTTAGATTTTAATTCTTCTCAAATATAATCTTTAATCTCTTTGACTGATAATCTATGATATCCTAAATACTGTCAAAATTTTAAAATTCCCTTTAATGTAATTTTAGAAACTGTTTCTCATGTAATTTTTTTATAATAATCTAATAAATTATTCTGAATCAATATTTGTCTAAAATCTTCTATTTTTATAAAAAATAAATCATAGTAATTATTTATTTTCTTGGATTTCAAAACATTATTTGCTAAATCTAAAGAAGACATTCACACCATACTCTGAGTTGTATCTCTTACTTTATCTTGATGGTTTATTATTTTATCCAATCATAATTTTCATTTATCATCATATAAAGTTACTGATTTATCTATTATTTCAGTCATTTACTAATCCCATTAATATTAAAATATAATAAATTATATCATAATTTAATCAATAATTCAACTCATAATTAATTCATTTCCTAAATATATAGCACCTATCTGTCCGCTTGTTATTGCTCTTTGTTTTTCTCTAAATTTTATTTCAAATTTATTATCATCAATTTTTATAATGCTACAATCTTGATCTGATTGTCTATATCTAATTTTAACCTTAGCGTTCAGTGGAAATTGAAAATCTTTTTTTCATAAAAAATGAATATGTTTTAAAATCAATTTATCATCATAAAGTTCTAAATCACTTTCAGTTCAAACTATTAATCTATTGTTTTCTATATCTTTTTTAATAACAAAAATTGGTTCCTTTAATCATCCAATTTCAATTCACTTTCTTTGTCATATAGTATAATAGAAAATTCCATTGTGCCTTCCTAAAATATTTCAACTTGTATCAACTATATCTCACTCTTTATGTTCTATTCTCTTCTCTAAAAATTCTTTAAAATCTACTTTTCCAACAAAACAAATTCACTGACTATCTTTTCTTTTTGCATTTGGTAAACCTATTTCTTCTGCTATCCTTCTAACTTTACTTTTTTCTAAGTGTCAAATAGGAAAAAGTGACTTAGATAATTGAAATTGATTCAAAAAAGCTAAAAAATATGATTGATCTTTTGTTGAGTCTATTCACTTTAATAAATGAATAATATTCTCAGGCTGTCATTGCGAGGTACGAAGCAATCCATTTACTACATTGTTTCACGTTTTCTGGATTGCTTCGTTACTCTCGCAATGACAGTTATTCACTATCCACTCTACACTATTCACTATTTGTGCATAATGCCCTGTCGCTATATAATCAAAACCAAGTTCCATAGCTTCTTCCAAAAACATCTTGAATTTTATTTCTTTATTACACATCACATCTGGATTTGGAGTGATTCATTTTTTATATCACTCGTACATATAATTTAATACTTTTTCTTCATACTCTTCCCTATAATCAAAAGTAAAAAAAGGTATTTTTAAGTACTCTGCAACTTCTTTTGCAACTTTTATATCTACCTTTGTTGGACAATTTGAATTTTCTTCATCCAAGTAATTTATCATAAATCAAGCAGTTACATCGTACCCTTGCTTTTGTAGTAAATATGCCGAAACTGCACTATCAACTCATCCAGATAATCAAACTAAAACTTTTTTCATAATTTTAAAATGGTGATTTAATATTTGTTATTTTTGTATTCTCTTTCATTTTTAATAAATATTCTTGATTATTAATTATAATGTTTATAATTAAAATAATAATTAGTTTTTACTAAATTTAGGTCGCATTTTATTCTATTTTAGAGTAAAAGCAAATATAGGTTCAGATAAAAAGTAGTTAAACGAAATTCACTAATTCAGCATTTAAATATATAACAATATCAATTTTATGAACTACAAACACACTCAAATTAGTTACATGATGATAGTTGTTACTCTAGCCGTGCTGGTATTCTTCACATGGGCTCATATTATGGCCTCTGCTGAACCTCCTTCTACTGATTCAGGTACAAATTTTGCCGTTACTGCCATAATGGCATTAATTCTGTTTATTCTTGCTTCATTTACATCACTTCAAGTAATTATTGATGAAAAATATTTACGAATCAAGTTTGGCTATGGTATTTGTCAGAAAAAGTTTTTGCTTAACGATGTAACATCCGCTAAAACCGTAAAGAATCATTGGTATTATGGATGGTGAATAAGAGTGTGGTTATGGCCTAAAATGTGGATTTACAATGTGTCCGGTTTTGATGCAGTTGAAATAAAACTGAAAAATGGTAAAACATATAGGATAGGCACGGATGAACCTAAAAAATTAGAACAAACAATTCTGCATTCAATTAAGTAATGAAGAACGGTGGAACTCTGAACTCAAGCCATACTATAATTTCTATCCACTTTGTTTCGTTCGGGTAACTTAACAAGATGTTTTTATTAAAATAATTTATTAAATGAAATAGAAAAACAGTTATCAAAAGGATATTCCCCTATATTTATTGACGGTTTTGATTCTAATACAGGAATTATAACAAAAGAAAAAATTATATGAAAAGTAATTTTTAGCTTTTAAAAAAGTGGAAAAATAATCCCCTTTTACATTTGTTCAAATATTTAAATCATTTGAAAAATAAATCTTTTTGTTTAATATATCTATAGTAGTAATAGTTTTTTAAAGTTAATATTTAAGTTTATTATTTTTTTATAATTTAATCTCAAAATTATGAACAATGAAACACAAATTAAGGAATGGGTTGAAAATTGAACTATAACTCAAGAACAAGCTAATATAATGCTTTCTGATGTAAAGAAAAAAAGTACCGAAGAAAAATCTAATAAATTTATCATCGCAATTTCTACAATAGGAGCAATCCTTCTTGGAATTGGGGCAATTCTTTTTGTTGCTGCAAATTGGCAAGACCTTAGTGATTTAATAAAAATAATAATTTTAACATGAAGTACATTTGGAACATATTACTTAGGATATTTATTTAAATATGATAAAAAAAATCTACCTATAGTTTGATCAATATTATTTTTTCTTGGAGCACTTCTATTTGGAGCAAGTATATTTTTAATTGCCCAAATGTATAATATTAATGCCAATAATCATACATTGGTATTAATATGGTTAATTGGAGTACTTCCACTTGTATATGCTTTTGAATCTGAACCTATTGCCGCACTATCAGCAATATTATTTTATACATGGATTTGACTTTTTATTTTTAGAAACGGTGAACCAAGTCAACATGTATTTCATTCATTACCTATAATTTATCTTTCTTGAGGAGCTTTATTATTTGGTATTTGAAGTTTACATTATTTTATACCAATTATGGATAAAATAGGTAAAATATTTAGATTAGCAGGACTTGAAATATCTATGTTTTCGCTTTTTCTTTTAACATTTGAGTTTTTTTCAAAACCTTTAATAAATTATTACGGTTCATATTATAATATGATATCTGAAAATACCCTAAACCAATTAACTATTGGAATTATACTATTTTCAACTCTAGCAATTATAAGTATTTTAATAAATTTATATTATAATCCTTATAAATCAAAGACAAATTCATTTGAAAATTATATTGCTTTATGACTTATTATATTTACATATATTTTCTTTTTATATCCAACTGAATGAATTTTCTACACACTTATATATAATTTAATTTTTGGCTTATTAACAATATTTTTAATCTATATAGGATACCAAAAATCAGATATAAAAATTGTTAATGTTGGTATTTTCTGGTTATCTATCTTCATTTTTGCAAAATATTTTGACTTTTTTTGGAGTTTAATGGATAGATCATTATTCTTTATTGTTGGTGGTATTATTTTAGTGCTTTGATGAATTGCTCTTGAAAGAAAAAGAAAACAAATCAAAGAAAGTTTTATTAAAAATAACTAAACTATTTATGAACAAAAAAAATATTTTTTTAATAATTGGTATATTTTGGATTGTAATAATTGGATGATTCATATCAATTAAAGAATTCACTCTAAGAACAGGTAATGAAATATTATTAAAAACAGTACCAGTTGACCCTAGAGATTTATTTAGAGGTGATTATGTTATTTTAAAATATGAGATTAGTACAATAGATACAAATACATTTTCAACAAATATTTCAGATTATAAAGTTGGTGAAAGTGTCTATGTATCATTAAATGTTGACAATGATAAAATTGGAAATATCACACAAATAACTAAAAATACACCCGAAAATAGTATTTTTATAAAAGGAACTATTAAAAACATATACTGAAATAATCTAAATATTGAATATGGTATTGAAAGTTATTTTGTACCAGAAGGTAAAGGTAAAAATATAGAACAAAATCGTGGCGAAATATACACAAAAGTAGCAGTTGATAAGTTTGGTAATGCTATAATTAAATCATTAATTATGGATGGAAAAGAAGTGAATTTAAATTAATAAATTATAATACTATGAAAAAAATACTAATTATTTCCTTACTATTTTTACTTTTTTCTTGCTCAAATACAGATAATAAAGAAACTTGAATTATACAAGAAACAAAACAAATAATAAGTGATTACCCTGATACTCTTGAATCAAGTATCCAAGATGCGAAAAAAGTTACAAAGCAATATAATCAAAATAGTAAGAACCTAGAAGAAAGTATAAAAACTTCTAAATTATATTAGAAAACATAAAAGCAAAAAAATACAAAGAATTGTATTTTTTTGCTTTTAGTTATAATAAAAAAAGTTAATTTTTAAAAAATATTTATGTCAATAAAATGAATACTATTTGATGCTGATTGAGTTGTAATTAACTCAGAAATGTTTAGTGTAAAATATCAGAAAATGTCTGGAGTAAAAAATGAAGATATGCTTCCTTTTTTCTTATGAGAGTTTATAAATACTATTGAATGAAAAGCTGATTTAATGGAGATAATCACTCCACGGTTACCAAAATGGAAATGGGATAAGCCAGTAATAGAGTTTTTAAAGTATTGGTTTATATCTGAGCATAAAACTGATAAAAAAGTTATTGATAGTATAAATAAACTTAAAAGTAATTGAATAAAATGTTTTCTCGCAACAAATCAAGAACAATACAGAACAAGTTATATGAAAAATGAAATGTGATTTGAAAAATTATTTGATTTTGTATTTTCTTCTTGTGAATTATGATATAAAAAACCTGAAGATAATTTTTATTTAAAAATCCTAGATACCCTAGAAAATAATCATTGAATAAATAAAGAAGAAATATTATTTTTTGATGATAGTAAAAAAAATGTAAATAAAGCTAATGAATTGTGAATTAAATCTTATCTTTACACAAATTATGAAGAATATGAAAAAATTATTAATAAATTAAATTAAACTTATGAACCAAAAAAACTTTAAATTCCTAACTTTAATTACTGTATTTTTTGTTACAGTTTTATTTATTTCAAACATTGTTTCTACAAAAATCGTAGATTTGTGACTCTTTGTTTTTGATGCTGGAACTTTACTTTTTCCTTTGAGTTACATATTTTGAGATGTGCTTACAGAAGTTTATTGATACAAAGAAACAAGAAAAATAATATGGATGTGATTTGGCTCAATGATATTGTTATCTTGAATTATTATATTAGTTTGATATTTACCTCCAGCTTCTGATCGGCCGTTTCAAGCTGATTATCAAAATGTGCTTTGACTTACTCCTAGAATAGTTTTAGCAAGTCTATTTGCATATTTTGTATGAGAATTTAGTAATTCTTATATAATGGCAAAAGTGAAAATCAAAATGAAATGAAAACAACTATGGGTAAGAACTATTTGATCAACATTAGTTTGAGAATTTTTTGATACTATGATTTTTGTTATGATTGCCTTTTACTGAGTATTTGACAATGAATTATTAAAAACAATTATTATCTCAAATTATGTTTTCAAAGTGTGAGTTGAAGTATTATTCACTCCCCTAACTTACCTAATAATAAACAAGCTTAAAAAATCAGAACAAGAAGATTATTATGACTATAAAACTGATTTTAATCCTTTAAAGATTGATTAAATTAAAAATTCTAAATAAAAAAAACTACTCTGAAAAATCTTAGAATTTCATTATAATTTGAGTTTATGCAAAATACCTTTATAATAGAGGTATAGTTTTTTGTTTTTTATCCTTTTTTTCAAAATTTAGAATTTTTAAATAATTTACAGAAATTATCACTTTTATATTTTAATAATTAAATTACACATGCCTTTTAAATCTCTAAACATTATCGAGCCTATATTAAAGGCACTAAGCGATGAATGATACACAATCCCAACTCCAATACAAGCTCAATCTATACCAATAGTCTTATCAAAAAATGATTTACTATGATGTGCTCAAACTTGAACCGGTAAAACTGCTGCATTTGCTATACCTATTCTTCAATTACTAAGTAAAAATAAAACTTATGACAATAGAAGAGTAATTAGAAGTCTTATTGTTACTCCAACAAGAGAATTAGCTATTCAAATTGGTGAAAGCTTTAAAGCTTACTGAAGATATACAGGAATAAAATCTACTGTGATTTTTGGTTGAGTTTGACAACATTCTCAAGTAAATGCTCTAAATAATTGAGTTGATATAGTTATAGCAACACCTTGAAGACTTCTTGATCTAATAAATCAAAAACATCTATCTCTTAGAGCTGTTGAAATATTTGTACTTGATGAAGCTGATAGTATGCTTGATATGTGATTTATTCATGATGTAAAAAAAATCCTTGCAATGCTTCCAAAACAAAGACAATCACTTTTCTTTTCTGCTACTATGTCTCCAGAAATTATTAAGCTTGCAAGTACTATACTAATTAATCCTTCAAAAGTATCTATAACACCTATTTCATCAACTGTCGATATAATACAACAACATATTTATCATGTAGATAAATGAAATAAAAATAATTTACTTATTGAAGTATTAAGAAATCCAAATATAAAAACTGCTCTAGTATTTGCTCGTACAAAACACTGAGCTGATAAGATAGTGAAAATCTTACTAAACAACAATATAAAAGCAGAAGCAATTCACGGAAATAAAGCACAAAATGCTAGACAAAAAGCTTTAGCAAACTTCAAAGATCAAACTACTCGTGTACTCGTAGCTACTGATATTGCTGCTCGTTGAATTGATGTTGATGATTTAGAATATGTAATCAATTATGAAATCCCAAATATATCAGAAACTTATGTTCACCGTATCTGAAGAACTTGAAGAGCATGAGCAAAATGAACTGCCCTTTCTTTTTGTGATGCTGAAGAAAAAGCATATATAAAAGATATAGAAAAACTTATAAATAAGAAAATCCCTATTATAGAAAATCATCCTTTTCCTTTAAGAGATCATAATCCAGTTAAAGTAGTAAAACAACAATGAAGAGGAAATTCAAACAGAAGATGACCTTCTACTAATCAAGGTAATAATACTAGAAGAAGATTTTCTAATCCAAATAATTCAAGATAATTAAATATTTACATTAAAACAAGGATAAATTCATTATATAATTTCAAGATTATAATTATTCATTCATTTTGTCTTATATATTCTAGAATCACTTCAAATAATAACTCCATCTATATTTTGTTTTTCTAGAAAACTAAGTGTGTGTTTTATGCCCATAGCAATACAAGCTGTTGCATAAGTATCAGCTATATAACATTTATCTGCAATGAGAGTTATACTTATTATTTCATTATTATTGGTTCCTGTTTTTGGGTTTAAAATATGATGAAATTTTTCTTTATCTATATTCCATTTTCTTTTATATGTTCATGAGGTCGAAATTGATTTATCTTTTATTTCTAATGTTGCAAAAAGTTCTTTTGTATTAAAAGGATTATCAATACCAACAACTGGAGTTTTTTCTAAAGAATTATTTCAAGAAAGATATATATCTCATCATGCATTAACTATAAAATCTTTGTATCATTTTTCTTTTAAATAAGATGAAACTAAATCTACTGTATATCATTTAACAATTCATCAGAAATCTAAATTTTGATTTTCTTTAAGAGTTATAAAATTTCAAATGATTGAAATTTTATCTAAATCAAAATTACCTGGCTCTTCTTTTTTTTCAAAAATTCATTTTCAAAAATCTGAAGAATATCAAATATTTTTAAGATTTACAAGTGGATTAAAATATCCGTCACTATCAATATAAATCTGTTTTGATAAATTTAAAATATCTATAAATCTATTACTTACTTCAAATTTTCTTTTTTTATTTAACATACTGAGATCTGAGTCTTCTTGAAATCTAGAAAACTCTCTTTCAAGTGAATAAAAAATACCAAAACAATTATAAATATCTTCTAAAGGATTAGTCTTTGAAATGATACTTATAGTTATATCTGTTCACATTATAAAAGAACTTCTAGAGAATTGCATATAATAATATTATTTATTTAATTTAGAATCTATATTTTTTTGACAATCAAAAACTCTTACTCAGCTACATACATTATTAGATGATAATATAATTAGTGCATATATAAAAACAATTGTGATTATGATTACACTAGATATAATTCAAATTTTATTCATAAATTATTTTTATTAATTAAATTTTTCTGAGTATATATTTTTATATCAAGCATTAATTAAATACTCTTTTGAAGAATTTACGACTCACGGATTTCAACAAATATAAAATTCAGTTTCCTTATCAAAATCAAATTTAGTTAAATCAATTCTTCAATAATTATATTCCTCTGTTTCTTCTCTTGATAAATAAATATGTTTATTTAAATTTTGAATATTTGATATTCTATCCAAGAAAAATAAATCTTTCCTTGCTTGTACAGAGAAAAATAAATGATTTTCTTCTCATTGTAATCATCAAGATATCATATTTATAATTGGTGCTAATCAAGTTCAAGTAGCAATAAATACTTTTGGTTGTATAGTATTTTGTAATACAAAATCTCAATAAATTCATTTTATTTTAATACTATCCCCTATTTTAATATTTTTTAATAATCTTCATCCTCTTCATATATCTTTTGCTTTTATTCAAAAAGTTAAAATCTGATTTTTTGATTCAACAATTGAATAAGCTCTAGAAAATTCTCAGTCGAAATCTTTTAAAAGCAAAATAGCATATTGTCATCTCAAAACTTTAATATCTGAATCTAATTTAATAGATAATTCTAAAACATCTTCAGTTAACATATTAACATTAACAACTTCTCATAGATATCATCAAAATATAGTATTGTTATTATCATAATAAGGCTCAAAATCTGTTTTTGTTACTCAACATATAGGACAAGCCCAATCATCAGGAATATCCTCAAATAGTGTTCATGGTTCTATTCAACTATCTGGATCTCAAACATTTTCATCATATATATATCAACAAGGTATACATATATATTTAGTAGTTATTCATTTATTTTGGTCTGATGATTTTGATAAATAAGATATAGTTCTAAAAGTAATTACTAATACAAATAAAAATATATAATAACTATCAAATCTAGATGAAAATGCTACATGTATAAGTGTTAATAAAAATGCAGGATAAACAAGAGATTGTAAAGATTTCCATCTTTTTCAAGAAAATAATTTAATAGATATCTTATTTGAAGTAATTCATAAAAGTAACATCATTATTCAAACAACAAATCAACTAAGTGCATCATATCTGATAAGCATATTTTCATACGAATACTGAAAATATGAAATATCATTATGATACTTCACTTGAAAAATATATTCTGAAGCAAAATATTCTAATCAATGTTTTAGAAAGAAAATAAAAGAAAGAACTCAAAGTATTTTTCTAGACAAAATTAAATTATCCCTAACTTTAGTGTTTTTTACAAAACTTAAAATTGGGCTAATCATTAATGTTAAAGCAAAATATAAAAATGCTATTCTTCAGTAAGATCTTAAATAAAGATTTGATTCTGATAAATGTTCAAGTAAAAAATAATGATTTACAAAAAAACTAGGTATGAGAAATATTGAAATAAAAAAAATGGAAGTAATAGTATAAATAGTCTCTTCTCTTAAGTTATTATTATTTATTTTTATAAATCTGGATAATATTAAAATAGAGGTTCAAATAAATAAATATAAAAAATAAACAACTGTATAAAAATTTGAGAAATTAAATTGAAAAATATTTTCTATATTTACAAAAGTAAGTGAATATAATAAAGGGAAAATAAGTAATCAAAAAAATATATTTAATATTAGATTTAAATTCTTTTGAATAATTTTTAACATAGATTAATTTTAAAAAACAATTAAATTAAAAATATTTTTTCTTTTTTAACTAGCACTAGTTCTAGTATTAACTTTTGCTGCTGCTGCCTTTGCATCTGCTATTGCCTTTGCATCTGCTGCTGCCTTTGTATTTGCTGCCTCTTTTGCATCTGCTATTGCTTTTGCATCTGCTATTGCTTTTGCATCTGCTATTGCTTTTGCATCTGTTGCCTTTTTTGCATCAGCTTTTGCTTTTAAATCTGCTGCTTTTTTTGCATCTGCTGCTGCCTTTGTATTTGCTGCCGCTTTTGCATCTGTTGTTGCTTTTACTTCTATAGCTGTAGTTACTTCGGCTTTTGCATATAACACTTTATCTAAAGATTGCTCTCAAATTATATCAATAATATTAACATCATCTTTGTCAATTTTTCATTCAAGTTCTATACTTCAATCTAAATCACAAGAAGTGATAAAAAATAATAAAAATAATAAAAAAAATGTTTTTTTCTTATTATACATACTTTAATCAATTATAAATTATAATACTAAATTATATCTTCTTTACTATAATTATCAATTTTAATTTAATAAATAGTTATAATATTAACAATAATATATACTTGATTTAAGAATTAGGCAAGAAATTTGAATTATTTTATAAAAATTGTGTTTAGTAATTGATTACACCGAAATATGTTTGACTATTATATAATAATCATTATATATAATATATTATTTACATTAATAATTATTTTATGGAAATATTTCAAAATTTTCCTTTTGATATAAGAAAAGAACCAATTAATATTACTCAATGATTTAATTGACCATGGAGTCATTATAATTTTTCACCTGAAATAAAATTAGATTTATCTTATTCTATTGATTTTGCATTACCTATTAATACTGAAATTTTAGCTGTAAAAAAAGGTATAGTCAGGGTCACTAGAGATATTTCATGTCAATTTTATGAAGGATTAGATGTAAATAAAGGTATGTCATATGGAATGCATTGTAATTTTATATGAGTTAGTGATATTGAAAATAATAGTAAATCTGTACAATATATACATTTAGCACAAAATAGTATTAAAGTTAAAGTTGGCGAGATTGTTAATCCCTGAGACGTATTAGCAAAAACATGAAAAAGTTGATGGGTTTGACCTATACCACATCTGCATATTCATTATTGATATTTTGTTCTATTTAAAGGTTTAATAACTATGCCTTTTATTTTTAAAAATTATTGAGAATCTCTAGAACATACAAAATAATAAAAAAGTATTGCTATAAATACATTAAACATTGTTAAAGTTATTCTTTTATATTCTCTAAGAATAACTATTTTTTTGATATTCATTAAGAAAAAATAAATTTAAATTGAAAAAGTTAATACAAATACTATAATAAAAAGAATTAAAAATTAACAAAATTTTATGAATATAATAAAAAAAATAACAAAAGAAACAAAAAAACATTTTAAATGAAAACATGGTTGTCATTGATTTGACCATACTATGAGAGTACATAAATTATGAATACATATCTGAAAGAAAGAAAATGCCGATTTAGAAGTTATTGAAATTGCAACACTTCTTCATGATATATGAAGAAGTGAACAAGATAAGTGTAAATGAAAAGTTTGCCATGCTAAAGTTTGAGCAAAAAAAGCAAAAGAAATACTTAAGGATTATGATATAACAAAAGAAAAACTAGAAAATATAATACACTGTATTGAAACTCATAGATCAAGATGAAATAATTTACCAGAAACTTTAGAAGCCAAAATTGTATATGATGCTGATAAACTTGATTCTATCTGAGCTGTTTGAATAGGTAGATTATTTTTATTTGCATGAGAAATCTGAGCAAAGCTTCATAACAAAAATGTAAATATAGAAAAAACAAAGGAATACACAAAAGAAGATACAGCTTACAGAGAATTTTTGGTTAATATAAGGAAAATTAAAGATAAAATGCAAACTGAAGAATGAAAAGCACTAGCTCAAGAAAGACACGAATTTATGGTACAATTTTTTGATAGATTAAATCAAGAAGTTGATTGAGAAATATAATTAAAATTTAAAAATGGAAAAATATTTACTTGAAATCACTGTTTTCATATGTTGAGCAGTAATAATGATATTTGAACTTATTGGAGCTAGAATCTTATGACCTTATCTTTGAACATCAATTTTTGTATGGACTAGTTTAATATGAATAATTTTATGAAGTTTAAGTATTTGATATTATCTAGGTTGAAAAATCGCAGATAAAAAAGCTAACTTAGAATTTTTATCTAAAATTGTTTTTTTATGAGCTATTTTTATATTATTAACGATTGTTATCAAAAATATACTTTTAATTTTTATAACAACCAGAATAAATGATATTAAAATATGATCTATAATAGCTTCTATTATCTTATTTCTACCAACAAGTATAGTTATGTGAATGGTATCTCCTTATGTTGCAAAATTAAAAATAGAAAAATTAAGTAATTCTGGAACAACTATATGAAATTTATATGCTATCTCTACAACTTGAAGTATCATATGAACTTTTTTATCAGGATTTTTCCTTATTCCTTTTTTTTGAACAAATACTCTATTGATTATATTATCTATAACATTACTTTCATTATCAATTTTCATTTATAACAAAAAATATTTAATTTCAAAATTTGTAATTCTTCTTCTTATTGTAATTATATATTTAAGCTTAAATGAAATCAAAGGAATAAATAAATTTAAAGGATTTATAGATATAGATACAGCTTATAGTAAAGTTTGGATTTATGATAGTATACAAAAAGATACAAAACTAAAAACTAGAAATTTACTTATAAATAATGAACATAGTTCTGCTATGTTTTTAGATAATAATGAACTAGTTTATGAATATACAAAATATTATAATTTAGCAAGACATTTTAATCCACAATTTAAGAAAACATTAATGTTTTGATGAGCTTGATATTCTTTTCCTAAAAGTTTTTTATTAAATTACCCTAATTCAAGTATTGATGTTATTGAAATTGATCCAAAATTAACTGAATTAGCTAAAAATTATTTTAGTCTAAAAGATAATAAAAATCTTAATATTTATCATGAAGATTGAAGAGTCTATCTAAACAAAACAAAAGAAAAATATGATGTAATTTTTTGAGATGCTTTTAGTTCACATTATTCTATCCCCTATCAATTAACTACAAAAGAAGCAATACAAAAAACATACGATATATTGAATAATGATTGAGTTGTTATACTCAATACAATTTCTGCAATAGAATGAGAAGCTTGACTTTTTTTACAAGCTGAATATAAAACATATAAAAGTATATTTCCTCAAGTTTATATATTTCCAGTAAGAAACAAAAATGATTGAAATGAAGTACAAAATATAATTTTAGTTGCTTTAAAATCAGATAAAAAACCTGAATTTTATAGTTCTGATTTAACTTTAAATAGTTATTTAGACCATTTATGGAAAAAAGAAATAATCTCTAATTTACCTATATTAACTGATGATTATGCTCCAGTTGATTATTATATTAATAAAACAATTTAAATTATATTTTTTATTGATAAAAAATATAATTTATGATAAAATCTATACAGAAATTTAAAATAACAGAAATATAAATCTGTTATTTTTTAAAATATTATTTTTATT
Source organism: Patescibacteria group bacterium UBA5194 (assembly GCA_002412935.1). Taxonomy (GTDB): domain Bacteria; phylum Patescibacteriota; class Gracilibacteria; order BD1-5; family UBA6164; genus Altimarinus. The sequence continues at coordinate 45,481 of DHWA01000021.1, forward strand.
AAAAAACATGATTAATACAAAATCTAAATTTTATATCATTGGTTGATGAATTGCTGGACTTGCTACTGCTGTTTATCTTATACAAGATTGAAAAATAAATTGAAACCAAATAACTATTTATGATAAAGCTAAAAGATTTTGATGAGCACTTGATGCTAAAGATTATGAAAAAAAAGATGGTTATGTAATGAGATGAATAAGAGTATTTGAAGAAACTGCATATACTTGTACTATGAATTTTATGAAAAGAATTCCTGTACTTGATAAACATCATAAAACTCTAAGAGATAATTATAAAAAATTTAATAATAAAAATGATATCTATTTTGAATCTAGACTTATAAAAAACAAAGAAGTAGTTGATGCAAAACATTTTAAACTAACTAAAAGAGATAGACTTAAACTTTTTTCTTTATTAGTAACTCCAGAATCAAAACTTGATAATAAAAAGATAGAAGATTATTTTTCTCCAGATTTTTTTAAATCAAATTTCTGGTATGAGTTTTGTACTGTTTTTGCATTTGAGCCATGGCATAGTCTTATAGAATGTAAAAGATATATACTTAGATCAATTCATTCAAGTCAATATTTTGATACTCTAGAACCTCTTCAAATAACTCCTCTAAACCAGTATGAATCTATGATTTTACCAATAATTGATTGGTTAGAAGAAGAATGAGTAATTTTTGAAACAAATACAAAAATAACAAATTTAGGTATAATAAAATCTCTTGATAAGAAAAAAGTAAATAAAATATTGTATAAAAAAAATAATAATGACACTGAACATGAAATAAAAGTTAGTAAAAATGATTATGTCTTTATAAGTATTTGATCTATGGTATCAAATACGACCCTTGGTTCAATGACAGAAATTCCAGTTCAAAATTTAGAAAAAAAATCAGTAGCATGGACTTTATGGGAAAATATAGCTGCAAAAAATCCTGAATTTTGAAATCCCCTAAATTTTAATTCTCAAATTAAAAAAACAAGCTGGATATCATATACTATAACATTTAAAGACCCTTTAATTAAGGAATTAATAAAAAAATATATCAATAAAGATGTTACAACTTTTGGTTGAACAACTATAATAGATTCCAACTGGTTTATGTCTATTTGATTTTACCTAAAACCATATTTTAAAGATCAAGACAAAGACACAACTGTAGCATGGTGATATGGTTTATATGCTGATAAAGAATGAAATTATGTAAAAAAGAAAATGTCAGAATGTAATTGAAAAGAAATACTTACAGAATTAATTTATCATTTATGATTAGAAGAACATCTTAAAGAAATTATTAAAACTTCTGTTTGTATCCCTTGTTTTTCTCCTTATGTTACAAGTCATATGTTACCAAAAAAATATACAGATAGACCTCAAGTTGTACCAGAAACTTCTCTAAATTTTGCTTTCTTGTGACAATTTTGTGAAATACCTGAAGATATAGTTTTTACGGTTGAATACTCTATAAGGTCAGCTCAAATTGCTGTTTATAAACTACTTAATTTAGACAAAAAGGTAACTCCAATTTATAAATGATATCATAATCCAAAAGTTTTATTTCAAGCTGTTAAAACACTTTTTAGATAATATAATACCTAAGTAAAATTGTTTTTCCTAATTTTTTTCAAAAAATACATTTTGAAGCTTTTTTGATTTTTTTATTTTACAAATTGAATAAACTCCATAAAATACTCCTGATATTTATCATTAAAATTATTTTCTATGCTTTATCTAAGTAAGTTCCCTTTTAAGACACAAAAAACAGCCCCAAAAACATCTGATAATAAATCTACAAGTATCCTTTTACAAGCATGATTTATAAGACAAGTTATGGCTTGAGTATATACTTATACTACTCTATGATTAAAGGTGTTAAAAAAAATTGAACAAATAGTAAGAGAAGAAATGAATAATTATTGAGCATTTGAAACTCTTATGCCTTCTCTATCTCCTCGTGAAGTTTGGGAAAAAACTGGCAGATGGAATAGTATAGATGTAATGTTTCATGTTCCAGCAGCAAACAATAAAGAATATGCTCTAAATTCAACACATGAAGAAATAATCACTCCTTTATTATGAGAGTTTATAAAATCCTACAAAGACCTACCTATTTGTGCTTACCAAATCCAAAATAAATTTAGAAATGAAAAAAGAGCAAAATCATGACTTCTAAGATGAAGAGAATTTATCATGAAGGATGCTTATAGCTTTCATGCAGACAATGAAGAATTTATGCAATACTATGAATGAATGAAACAAGTATATATGAATGTATTTACTAAGCTTTGAATAGCAAAAGATATTTATATAGCTCAAGCTGATTGATGAACTTTTACAGAAAAATATTCTCACGAATTTCAAATTAAACTTGATATATGAGAAGATGTGATTTTCCTTGATCCAAAATCAAAAGAATGCTTCAATAAAGAAGTAACTCCTTGTACTATACCTAGTCCAAACATAAGTGATGATAAATTATTAGAAAGACAAGATATAGAAGCCATTTGAATTATATGAGTTGAAGCTCTAACAAAAGCTTTTTGAGTTGCTGCTGAAAAATCAACAAAAACTATGATGTTTGAAACTGATGAAAATAAATTTATAGTAGCATCAGTTAGATGAGATTATGATATAAATACATTAAAATTACAAAAAATCATTTGATGTAAATCTCTTCGTCTAGCTTCAATAGACAAAGTAAAAGAAATGACTTCTGCAGAAATTGGTTATGCTTGAATTTATAATCTTCCTGATAATATAGAATTATATATAGATGATTCTGCAATGTGACTTACAAATTTTGAAACTTGAACAAACAAAACTTGATATCATAGTATCAATGTAAATTTCTGAAGAGACTTACCTATTCCTGAAAGATTCTATGATTTTAAAGAAGCTAAAGTATGAGATAAAAATCCAAAAACTTGAGAAGTTTATGAAGTTTTTAAAGCATCAGAAGTTGGTAATATATTTCCTTTAGAAACAAAATTTTCTAGTGCTTTTAATGTAACTTTTTTAGATGAAAATAATAAATCTAAAACTCCTTTAATGTGATGTTATGGAATATGAGTTTCTAGACTTATGTGAGTAACTGCTGAATACTTTTTAGATGAAGTATGAATTGCGTGGCCAGAACAAATAGCTCCATTTAAATATTATTTTGTAATAATATGAGAGGAAAATATTGACAAATGATTAAAATTATCTAATATATTAAATACTAATTCAGATGATGTTATAATTGACGATAGAACAAATGTTTGATTTGGTCAAAAAATGAGTGATGCTGAACTTATTTGAATACCAAATATCATTATAATTTCTCCTAAAACTCTTGAGAAAGGATGATATGAGATAAAAAAAAGGTGAAGCAAAGAAAATGAATTAGTTCAATTTAATTTTTAAAATTATTTATGACTATAAATACTTGAAATACTAAAGAACAATCAAATGGATTAAATTTAGAGGATTTAACTAGAAAACTGAATACTAATCCTATAAAATTCTATGTTGAAAGAAAAAAGAATTATTGACACTTTTTAAATGATCAGGAAATACAAATTTTACAATCACAAAATAAACTATACTTACACAGAATTATATCATGATGAATAAAAACAGAGATTAAAAAAATTAACAAAGATTATGATATTAGTTGAATGATTGACTATTTATCAAATCAAATATATACTTCTGAGAAAACACCCGAACCAAATTCAGCTCATTTTAGTTTTTTATTAATTCATCAATTCTATAAAGATATTTACGAAGAAAAAAATAAATTACCTAATTTGATAAATAATATTTGAAATAAATGTTCTAATTTATTAAAAAGTCTTACAAATCGCTTTTAGATATACTTTAATTTATTTTATGCAAGGAACTAAATACTCTATAAATGGTTGAAATATACCTATAGAACAAAATACATCTTCTAAAAGCCCTACAACTGAAACTAAAAAACAAACTCAGAATAATGTTTGAAATGTACTTAATCATTTAAGTTTTGATATTACTTTTAGTATAAGTGATAGTTTAATATGATTTACTGATAAAATTGAAAGTTTATCAAATAATTTAAATATAATTGGTATTACAAATATCAGTGATGAAATTCTAACTAAATTGAAACCTATAATTCAAAGCTTATTTACTTACCTAACAGTAAAAAAAGATGAAATATTAAACTTAGATAAAAATATATTAAGTTGATTAAAAACATATTATAGAGAAATCCAAAAAAAAATTGATTCTATAAATACTGAAGAAAGTAATCCTAAAACATTGAATTGTATAATAAGATTACTAAAAAGATGATATTATTTATTTATCCCTCCTGAAAAAAACAAAAAACTACCTGAAAAAATTAAAACAGATAATGCTTTGATATTCTTTAAAGATAATAATAGATTTAATGATGAAAGCGTATTTAACGAAATATTAGAACAAACCGAAAATGTATGTGACGAAATATTAAAAAGAACAGATACTATCTTAAATCTAGATTTATATCAATTAGAAGAATTAAAAACTGATATAGAAAAATTAACTACAGAAATTCAATTATCTATAGATGATATAAAATATATAAATCAATATCAAGAATCCAAATTAAAATCAATACATAAGAATTTATTAAATAGTTCATTAGAAGAAATAAATACACAACTTGGTATAAAAAAATTTACAATAAAAACACAAAAATTTTATACTCAAGTACCAAAGGTAAATTCTGAATTATTAGCTATAGATTCAAAAATATTCTGAGATTTTATAAATAAATTTAGAGAATTAAAAAGAGATATAATTGAAACTAAAGATATTTTGTTAAAACTAGAAAAATATGATTTAATAATATTAAAAAATTTATTAATAGAAATAGAAAGTAAGTTAAATTATATTTTAAAAATATGTAAACAAGACATAATATCTTATAATGCTGATTATTTTCTAAATTTCATAAAAACTACTCTTCAACAAATTCAAATATAAACTTTTACAATTTATTATTATTAAAAAAAAACATTTCCCGAATTCGGGAAATGTTTTTTTT